>JAQTZZ010000025.1 GCA_028687545.1 Candidatus Wallbacteria bacterium | reverse complement strand
ATGATGTCTGGTGTTCAATTGACGGCATCAACTGGCAGGAGATTACAAATTCAGCCAGTATTGGAGCAAGAAGCGCTTATTCTCTGGCAAGCTTTGACAGGAAGCTCTGGATTGTAGGCGGCATCAGACCTGATCATACTATGTTGAGCGACATCTGGCAATCGGACAATGGCCTGAACTGGATCAAAGCATCGGAATTTTCAGGCATGTCTGCTAGGTGCTCCCACCAGCTGATTTATTTCAACAATAAAATGTGGATCATTGCCGGGAACGATGGCATACCTAGAAATGACGTCTGGTATTCTGAGCTTGAATCCCCAGCATTTCCAGTGAACATCTTCCTGAGTACAACTGAAATCCAGGTGGCTTTGGAAAGTGAATTGCAGTTGCCCTGTACTGTCGAGGTCCTGTACAATGGAGGCACAAATGAAGCGCACGGCATCACCTGGTCTCTGTTCTCAGGCGGAGGTACATTGAACGGGAATGTCTACACAGCGCCTGCTGCAGCTGACACTGCTGAACTTACTGGCACATACATTGAGAATGATATGACACTGACTACCGAGGTTCGGGTGATCAGCCGGGAGTATTAAAGGTAGAAGATTATCATCATTAGACTAGTATGGAAATTCAATCTTGAATTTTAAATGCTTGATGTTGAATGATGAGATAGAGGAAAGGTATTAAAATGAGCTATGCCTTTAATTCAAAAATCAAAATTCAAAATTCAACATTATTTGTTGCCGGATTTTATCTGATGCTCTTTTTTGGTGTTTCCCTGTTTGCCGAGTCGCCTCAGCAATCCGACGCTGACATGTGGTACCTGCAGGCCAGGTATTATTACATGGACCGTTATGATTATGCCAAAGCCTATGACTGCCTGAAACAGGCGCTCCAGAGCGATCCGGAGCACAAAAAAGCCCTGGAACTCAAGGATAAGATGGGCGAGATCATCGAATTCATCGAAAAAAACAGTCAGCCTGCGCCTGTCGAGCAGACTGCCGAAGCCACAGTCGAAGCTGCTGCAGTTACCGTGGAAACAGTGGTCAAACCCGCCATCCCAGGTACTGAGGATTTTGATTTCCAGCTCGCCCTGAAGCAGATCGAGGAACTTAGACTGGATCCGGCTGTAGCGTCCCTTAGGAAGAATTTGACTATTTTTCCGGAAAACATCTCTGCCTGGATGTACATTTTTCTGATCGCAGAGAGGCAGCAGAAGGAACTGCTGCTTCAGGAAGCTCTTCAGAACGCGGTGAAGATCCTGCCGAAATATTCAAAGACTTCTGAATACCAGGATTTTCTGGATCTGGTGAACTGTTACCGGGTCAGGCATCTGGTGTTCAAGGCTGTGCTTGAATATAACCGCGATCAGGCGCTGCGCAGGGATGTTGTCACGAATTTCCGTTACAAATTTCTTGATTATGACAGGGAAAGACCGGAGTTTCCAGGAATGGAAAAACTTGATCTGACACTGCTCAGGGAAAAGGAATATATAGAACAGCTTCCTGTCTGTTCGCGAAACGGTCAGTTCTCACTGGAGAATGGCGGAGTCCGCTGCAGCTATCATGACAATCTGCTCAAACAGCCCTACCAGCAGCTTGTAGTGGCAAAAAAGATGGATATTAAGCCAGTCACACTTACTGAAACACATCGCAGTCTGGCTCATATCGAAAGCAGCCGCCTGTTTCTCAAAGAATCCAGATTTTACAGAGCGCTGGCTGAGGCGGAGCAGGCCGTATCCTTTGATGCAGGGGATTACCGCAGCTATGACCTGATGGCTCAATCCTATTATGGGTTGGGAAAATTTGAGAAGGCTCTGGAGTATGCACAAAAGGCCAGGGGCCTTGCTGTGGATGAGCCGCTGGTCTATAACAATCTGGGCCTGGTGTTCCTGGCTCTCGCCAGAGTCGACGACGCCATCGCGGTGCTGCGGCAGGGAGTGGCGCTCAGAGACAGCGACTATGACCTGCACTATAACCTCGGCCTGGCTTATCTTCTGAAGGAAGAATATTCACCGGCAATCAAGAATTTCGAGATCGCTAAAATCATCAAGCCTGATTCTGCCGGAGTTTATTACAATCTCGGCAAAGTTTATCTGAAAACCGGGGACAAGGAATCAGCACGCGCAGCTTATCAGAAAATGCTGAATCTTGTTCCACAGGACGGGAAAGTTTATAATATGGTAGTGAATATACTGGGTACGCTTTAGTAATTAATCGAAAGACAGGTAAGACAAGTCTGACCAGACTGGAGAAAAAATGGAATTGTCTGTCAGGGATGGAATTCAGGTAGTAAGTGCAGGTTCCGGGATTTTCAGGGACAATCTTGGGGAATTCAGGAAAATCGCTGACAAACTTAAACGGGATGGAGCACTGCGCGTAGTGGTGGATTTCGAACAGGGTTTTGTCGCAGAAGAGGCACACGGCATACTGCTCTCCCTCTGGAAAAATCTCAGGGAGCGAAACGGAGAGCTGCTCTTCACCGGAGTTTCAACCGAACTTCTGAAAACCCTGGATCTGACCAGAATCAATCGAGTCATCGGCATAGTGAGGGACCTCGAAACTGCCTGCGATTTTCTGAAGACCGGGAAAAGTGCACTCCCGGATCAGGAGATAAATGGACCACTGAACAAGGTTGAAAATACCAAGGAGGGAAAATGAGTTCGATACTGACAGGTAAAGTTCTGATCGCTCAGAGTGGTGGACCGACAGCTGTAATCAATCAGAGTCTGGTGGGAGCTGTTCTGGAATCCAGGAAGTTTTCCCAGGTCACTAAAGTTTACGGCGCATTGAACGGCGTCAAAGGCATCATCAATGAAGAGCTGGTGGACCTGACCCAGGAAACCACCAATAACCTTGAAAAAGTCGCATCCACGCCTTCTTCTGCTCTGCTCTCGACCCGGGACAAGCCGGATGAAAAATACTGCAAGGAAATTTTCGAAGTGCTGCGTGCGCACGAAATCAGGTATTTTTTCTACATCGGAGGCAATGATTCCTCTGATACAGCCAGAATCGTCAATGATGAAGCTGAAAAAGCCGAGTATGACCTGCGGGTGATCCATATCCCGAAGACTATCGACAATGACCTGGTGATCAATGATCATACTCCGGGATTTCCGTCAGCCGCCAGATTCGTGGCTCAGGCTTTCATGGGAGCCAACCTTGACAACAGATCACTGCCTGGAGTTTATATTGCCATAGTAATGGGGAGGAATGCGGGATTCCTCACGGCTGCGAGCGCTCTGGCCAGGAAATACCCCGATGACGGGCCGCATCTCATCTATATCCCGGAAAATCCCTTTGACATCAACGGATTCCTGTCTGATGTAAAGAGCACTTATGAGAAATTCGGACGCTGCATTGTTGCGATCAGCGAAGGCGTTTCGGATAAAGAGCATCAGCCGATCATGACAACCCTGATGAAAACTTCAGAAAAGGATGCCCACGGAAATGTCCAGCTTTCAGGTACCGGCGCACTCGGAGATCTCCTGTCAGATGAGATCCGCGCGAAACTGAAGATCAAACGGGTACGCTCTGATACTTTCGGCTACCTGCAGCGCTCGTTTGTAGGCTGCGTTTCAGACGTGGACCAGTTTGAGGCCCGCGAAGTTGGCGAAAAGGCTGCCCAGTTCGCGCTCTGGCACAATGTTGACGGCTCGATTACAATTCAGCGCACCGGAAATTACTCTGTTGATTACAAACTGGTGAAGCTTGATGAAATCGCAGCCAAGACCAAGCACATGCCCGAGGATTTCTACGACCCATTAAAAAAAGATGTGACTGAAAAGTTCTATATTTACTGCCGGCCGTTGCTCGGGTCCGGTTTCCCGCAGCCGCACAGGCTGCGTGCGCCGAAGGTGGCGAAGATACTGAATAAGAAGTGACCGTAGACCGTGGGGCACCCTTTACGGGTGCCCGAACTGCTTTGGAATTCACAATGGACATGTTGTTGATTTCACAATCAATGTAGAATGGGTTGTGTGCAATCCCTGGAAAATGGGCAACGGTAAGCGTTGCCCCTACGTGATAATATTCTGACAAAACCCATCCCGTAGGGGTTGACCCGTGTGTCAACCCTGAAACATCCGTGGATAAAAAAAAGACCACTTTTGCAAGCGGTCAGAGGACTAGAGTATAAGTGGACTACAGGTCGTAGAGGTTTCGAACTGAGGGGGGTACCTCGTATGATGTTCTCTGCTCTACAATTACGATAATAGCCGGAATCATACCCTTAATCCAGTTACAATTTGTTACAATTTGTCAGGCACTGTAACAAATCGTTAACCGAGCCTTTTTTTCCAGTAAAAGATAGTTTGTTCCGGGAGCGGGAGCAGATCGAGATTCTGGCAGCGCAGACAGCGGGGATATAAAGACAGGCTTCCTGACAGATGCGCTGAACGCAGCTGATTGACTGCAGTTCCTCCCCAGATCTCCGATAAAGACTGATTTTCCAGATTTCCGATCTTCAGTTCCAGTTCCGGATCCATGCAGCAGACTGTGACCTGCCCGTCCCAGTTGATCGTGGGAGTGAGAAACGGGGCTGGGCAGGGCCGGCGTTTTCCGCCGCTCTCCGGGGCTGCGCTGGTAGTGATGATCCTGTCCCAGGCTGTGATTTCTGCCGGAAGAAGTCCTGAATCGATCAGGGCATTTCTGTGCATCAGCTCATATTTAGCCTGGTCCGCAGCCCCCAGTCTTTTATAAAAAATTTTGTCTTTCCAGGTCTGAGTGACTGCCTCCTGATCATAGATGATTGAGGGTTTGTGGAGAAAATCTGAAGCCCTGACGAGAAAATCCCTGATTTCAGCCTGATTTTCCTCCATCACGATCATCTGCAGAACCAGATTGAGATTACAGTTCTTTTTCAGGTCGCGGATCTTCTTCAATTCCTTCAGGTTGGAAAGTACGAGTTCCAGCTGGTCGATGCCCTTGATTTTTTTGTAAGTCTCCCGGTTGAAAGAATCGAGAGAGATCAGCAGAGTGAAATGTGAGCTTTTTTCGAGAAGAGCGAAAAACTCTCCGAGTTTCTTTGAGTTCAGTAAAGAGAGATTGGTACTGATCAGAATTTCAGGGAAAAATGGAGTGAGTAATGAAAGCAGGCGGAAAAAATCCGGATGAAGCAATGCTTCGCCAAGCCACTGGGCCTTCAAAAGCCGGAAATTGATTCCGCTGAGTATGGGATCTGAGATCAGCCTGAGAATGAGTTCTTCACTGATAAAACCCTTTCTGCCTGCATGGAGCGGCGGGGTTCTGATTGAAGAGGAACCATACATCCCTGCATGGGAACTCTGAAGACACATCACACAGTGAAAGTTGCAGTAATCAGTGAAACAGAGCTGGAGGTCAGGAGAGGGTTTCATCTTGAGCTGTGCCGGACAGTGATTCCAGTGATTTCAGATGTTCGGAAATATCGCGGACCACCGCCTGAACGACTTTCTTTCCACCTACTTCCATAGCTGTCAGCCAGACTTCGGCAGGGAACGTGCTTCCGTCCTTGCGGCAGTGCAGCCACTCGAACTTATCGCTGCCTTCGGCAAAAGCTTTTTTGATGTGACGCCTGGCTGCTTCAGTGGAATCACTCCCATCCGGCTGCCTGAGCGGTGAAAATTGATGGGGCTGCCTGTGGAGGAACTCTTCGGATCTATTGCATCCGAATATTTTAAGAGTTGCGAGGTTGCAGTCGAAGAATCCTTCCTCGTTCAGCAGCATGATGGCGTCGCTTGAGGATTCATACAATGTCCTGAATTTACGTTCTGAATCCTGCAGGCTCTCAACCATTTTTTTCTGTTCAGTGACGTCTCTCACGAGTACACAGAGCATCTTGCGACTCCGCCAGGAGAAAGAACCGTAGGAGATTTCCACTGAAAACAGCGTTCCATCTTTCCTGCGGTGATATCGGTAAGGGATGATTTCCGAACTGATGGAAGTCATTTTATCGCTGCCAGCGAAAGTGGTTTCCATTTCTCCGGCAAAATCCGTGGATTTCAGGTGCAGGAATTCCTCCCTGGTATATCCATACAGTGCACAGGCTTTGTCGTTGACGTCAGCGACATGCCTGGTTTCAGCATCGAGCAAAATGATCGTATTACTTTCTGAGGCGAAGAGCAGACGGTATTTTTCTTCGGATTCCTTAAGTTCCAGCATGGTTTTTTTCCGCCAGAGCAGGTGCGCGATCAGGATCGTGATGATCAGGAATAAAAGCAGGATCATCAGTCCTGACCAGGCAAGAAAGGATTTCTGCTGGCTGCTCAGCGGGTAGGAAAAATTCTTGGGTGTGAGGGAAATAATGGTCCATTTGGAGCTGCCGATGGGTGCATGTGCGACGAAAAAGAGTTTCCCGTCGATCACTGTTTCTTTTTTCAGCATATGGAAGGGAGCCAGGGAGATCTGTTTGCCGGCGAACTGCTTGGTTTCGTCTATTTCCTGAATTTTTTTCTCGTCAACAGGCGGCACAAATTTGAACAGCCATTCGTCGAAATTTGTGGAGAAGACCACGCTCGAAGGAGAAGTGACGGCACATTTATACTGGTATTGGAGCAGAAGCTCGTCGATCATGTCTGAACCCATTTTGATCACAACCACTCCGGCCGGGGTAAAGCTGTTGAGAATGTAAACCGGCGCGCTGAAGTAAACTCCGCGCTTTCTGGTAGTCACACCCAGTGCAGGGAAGATCTGGGGGGTTCCGGTGATGGCCTCGGAAAAATATGGTCTGAAAGCATAATTGTTGCCTGTGAGGGTTTCATTACTGCCGTAAAATGTGCAGGCGATCACATTTCCGTTGCTGTCCATCAGGTACACTATGTCTGCGCTCAGGATCTTCATGGTTGTGTCAAGAGTAGTCTGGATCTCTGCACTCCCGCCTGAGAGAAAGTCTTTGACCTGTTGGCTGTCTGCCACAGCATCTGCCACTTTGCCCATTCTCTTGAAGACCACGTTCAGCATATTCGCCGACAGATTCTGGGAGGCGAGCTGATGTTCGAATTCCTGATTTTTCAGGCGCATGCTCTGGATGCCCAGATGGGAGAGGAGCACGAAAAAGATCAGGACTGTGGAGGAAATCAGGACAGTTTTAGCTGACAGCAATCGCTCGATTCTGATGTTTTTGGATTCTTCGCTCATTTTATCTAATCATATCATAATTCCGATTTTCTTGGCAAAGAAGGCGGAATTTGTTAGAATTTGCTTCTATCTGACCCAAGGAGTTGAGAGTCATGGCTGACATCAGGAAGGAGCTGGCGGAAATCGGGCACAGGCTGTTTCTGGAAGGATTGAATCATTCCCACAGCGGGAATCTTTCCATCAGACAGGGGGATACTGTTTTTATCACCAGAACCGGTTCCCAGTGCGGATTCCTGACCTATGCCGATATTGTCGGCGTGAATCTGAATTCAAGCTTCCAGGGACTTGCTTCGATGGAATATGTGGTACACAGGTCGATCTATCTGGCGACTAAAGCCGCTGCCATAGTGCACTGCCATTCCCCTCACACGGTAGCGTTATCTTTTAATACCGACCGGATAGTTCCTGTGGACGCTGAGGGGAAGTTCTATTTCAGGGAAATCCCGGTGCTTTCGGTGGAAAACGCGATTGCGTCTGCTGAAGTGGCTGAAAAGATCCCGCTTCTATTTCAGAATTCACCACTGGTGGTGGTGCGTTCACATGGTGTTTTCAGCAGCGGGAAAAATCTTGAGGAAGCCTATAAATTCGCGTCTTCTCTGGAAGCCAGCGCTCGAATCATCATGATACAGTCAAAGAAATAACCTGACTAAATGGACATGCTCACCGGATGTTCAAAAACAGCCAGATACGAGGCGTATGAGTCCGCGAGAAGGAGTCGTACATAAACGTACGATGACTGATCAAGGACGAATGCAACGAAGCAGATGGTTGTTTTTCAACATCCGTCAGGGCTTAAAGCCCTTTTTCAGCATCGCGCCTGCTACATCCCTGGCATCCACCTTGTAAGTGCCATTTGCGATCTGTTCCTTGATTTTCTGGATCTTTTCCTCGCGCACGTCAGGGGTTTCGGTCAAGGCTTTTTTAGCGTCAGCCGGCAGTTCGATTTTTTTAGTGGTCTTGTCTGCTTCGCTCTTTGCAGTCTTTTTTCCCGATTCCGCGAGTTTCTGATCAATTATTTTCTTGAATTCATCGCTTTTGGTCTGCTTGATTTTTTTGGGGGTGCTGTCAATGACTCCACCGGAAATGCCGGATATTTTTGCCATATACGCTCCTTCCTTTCATCACCTATCGGCTGACTGTTACGGATGTTTTAATTTTATTCACGGTTCGCTTCTTCCTTGGTCTCTCTAAGCTTGAGCCAGGGCGGCAGTTCCTCTTGGGTAAAGCTGCTCTTCTCGATGATCTCCTCGATCTTGTCCGGGTTCATATGATGCAGGCTTTTCAGCACGATGAATTTATAATCCTGAATTTTGATCTGCCGCTTGAAAAGCTCGCAGACCTTGTCGCCCGGAAAGTTTCCCAGCACTTCCAGCATGATGCGCTTGAGATCGAATTCAGCAGTCTTTTCATAAAAATTCAGAAGCGCTACAGGGATGCGTTCATCGCTGAACTGGCCGAGACTGGAAATCGTCCAGTACAGTATATCCCGGTTCTGTTCAGTCCCAAGCATCACGAGCAGCAGGTCGATCACCTCGTGGTCCAGATACTTGAAGCAGAGGCTGGCCTGATTGCGAACCGGCCAGTATGAATCCTTGAAGCACTGAACCAGCTTTTCGATCACCAGATGGCGTTTGTCAGGGAAGCGGTAAAACTGCACCAGCGGATACAAAGAGAAGAAACGTTCTTCAGTGGATCCGGTATTCACAAGATTGATCACAGAATCAAAGAGCTGTTCAGCCGGGTTGATGGAAATCAGGTCCAGCACTATCTTTTTTGTCTCCGGGTCATTGGTTTTCAGGAGTAACTCCAGAATCCTGGGTTCCACCTCGATGTTGGATTCCCTTGCAGTGCGCAGTGAAAGTTCCCTCAGTTCCGGATAGTCGCTTTCCAGGTAGGAAAATATCTTTGATCTGAAAGTCTGGGAAATCCGGTCTTTATAGGAGAGAAGAGCCAGGTACTGGAATTCTATCAGAGGCTGGTTGAGCATGACTTTGATGAAATCGTCGTTTACAGGCAGCAGGCGCATTAAAATGAATCTCTGGGAAGTGCTGATCTCTTCGATCAGGCTGGCGAGCTTCCCGGGTTCAGAGGAACTGTAGATTGCAATGAAACGGTCTTTCAGTTTTTCGGGCATCAGGGGCAGAAACCAGCCCAGATACTCCTTGCCGCCTTCCAGTTCGAAAAATTCCAGTCCCTTGGCCAGTTTGAAAGCAGCCCTGGTCTTGATTTTCAGCAGATCGTCGTTGAGGTATGAGAACAGGCCGAGCAGAGCTTCCTTGTCGTGGAAGCCGGACAGGAAATTGATTGCCTCAGCCTTGAGGTCATGGTCTTCTGAAAAAGAGAGGGAAGAAAAGAATTCGATCAGGTTGCGGTCCCCGTTTTTAGACAGCAGACGGATCAGGTGCAGCTGATTCTCTTTACTGAAGAAACTGAAATTGGCAAGCAGATAGGGGTAGATTTCTGAAAAACGGAATCCGAACAATTCGAAAAGATGCCTGCTCCTGGCTGGATCTTTCATCAGCTCTTCGTTGTCCAGAGATTCGATCAGAAAATCCAGGGAAGCGCTTTTTTCCAGAACCCGTTTGCTCCAGTATGAAACGTCGTTGTTTTCGGAGCAGATGCCGTCCCATAGAATTTTTTCGGCATCCCGGTTTTTCTGCAGGTGGTCCTGCAGCAGCTCTGCAGCCAGCCTGGCGTAGTCACGACGGTTTGTCCATTTCGAGTCGCTGAAACTCTGAATATAATCCTTTAATTTCTGCAGCATGAATGAATTATAGCTGAGAAATCCTTATTTGTAAAAAGGTCTTAAAGAACTTTTTATTAATCGTCGATAGACATGCATGATGAGAAAAAACAGCCGCAGGAGCCTGCTGGATAAGATAAATTTACTCACGCTGAATGTGGCGCTGGGTACTTTCCTGCTTGATCAGTTCGTCAAGTTCCTGATCCAGCAGAAATTTTTCCTGCATGAAACCCTGCCTGTGATGAAGAATGTCTTTCATGTGACATTTGTCAAAAATTACGGGGCAGCCCTGGGCGTGATGAAGGGCGAGAACGGTTTTCTGGTTGTTTCGGCAGTGATTTCGATTGCACTTTTACTGGCCTACTCTCAGAGAGTATGCGTGAATGAGATCTTTTACAAGATATCACTAGGCTTCCTGCTGGGAGGGGCGATCGGCAACCTCTATGACAGGGTCACACTGGGTTATGTGATCGATTATTTTGACTTGAGATTTTTCCCCGCGATTTTCAATTTGGCCGACATTTTCATCGATGCCGGCGTACTCTATCTTTTCTTCCGGATCATGACCTCCAACGAAGAAACTTTCTGGCCGTTCTTCAGACGCGAGAATTCCTGAGCCAGTTCACCACTTAATCGGTAAAATTTATCATTCACTTTCCTGGAAGCCTTTAACCTGCGGCTTTGACACGCGAAATGAAAGAACTTATCATATCGGAAAAATGAAAAATGCAGTCAGTACAATTTTAAACCGATCACTGATTATCTGGTCCATTCTGACGGTTTTCATGGCTGCCGGGGCAGAAGGGCAGGAAGCAGTCCCCCCGCATTCAGTGAAGGTCCTCCCTGTCTTCTTTATCCCGAAAGGTGAACCCGCTCCCACAAACGACCAGGCCGAACGCCTCATGAAGCATCTGGTCTGGTCCCAGACTCGGTATCGTGAGCTGCTCCGGAATCAAGACTCTTTTGCCATCGCGGAAGACGGCTTGCGGATCTATCAATCAGCGCGCCCGCTGGCTTTCTACCGGGAGCAGCCGGAAGGCTCTGCTCCGCAAGTCGTCAGCGAGCTGCTCGCGGAACTGAAATGCACCCGCTACAACTGCCCATATATCCTGCTTGCCGTGATGATGAATCCGAATGACTACTTCCCGGTTGGCGGGGGCCGGCCGCTCAACGGCGGGCTCAACACCGGTGGCGGCATCGTCATCCTCTCCTCATTCGCGCTGGATGGGCCTCCCAACTTCCAGTCCACCCTGCAGCATGAGCTTGGGCATTCTTTCGGCCTGCCACATGTGGATGCCTACGGATACGACATGGCTTCAAACGACTCACTCATGTCTTACAACCTCAGACATCACACGAATCATTTCACTGCGAGTCAGACGCAGGGGATACTCATTGCAGAAGATCTCCGTGCGCTGGCGCTCAACAAACGCGTGTTCTCAAAATTCCGATTCGACCCGGGAACGGATGTGCCGCCAGGGTACTCAATTGCAGCGCGGATCGAGACTATACCGCCGATGAAGATACCGGGCCAGCCTGACGGCTTGAAGATCTCCACGGAATCAGGTGAAGAATATGGCAGCAAAATCTCCAACCTCCTGCAAGGGTTCATCGGTCCCAACAAGAAAGACGGCACAGTGACGTACGATGCAGCCACAATGTGGCACTCCGCAAAAACTAAAGACGGCTGGGCATCTGTGCAGCTTACCTTTCCATACGATGTGGAGTTGAGCCGGATCGTGATCCATTCTCAGCACAGCGGCGAGTACCATATCGCCGAAGCTGTGCGGTTAGCTGTGCGGAACAAGGCAGGCTGGTTCTGCCGGATCATCGAAGCGGACCTGAAATCTGCGGATGATGCAGTCATGTTCACGCAGACGAAAGGCCGGGTGTGGCGGATGGAACTCCGTGCCGGAGAAAGCCGGTATATAGTCCTCCGGGGGTTACAGTTTTTTTCAGGCAGCGAAGAACTGTTTCCGCCTCAGTTGCCCTGCCCCTTCTAGGGGGCTTTCAATGCTGAAAATGCGGAATCAATCAGTTGAAAAAACCATTGAAAATCTTTTAACCATCACTTCCGCTCCAGCAGCAGGATGGCGTCGCGGACCTGGGAGCCGTACCTGAAGTCAGGCGAGATCTCCAGCACATTCTTGTATTCCAGCAGTGCGGATTTGAAATAATTGGCGTTCTGATAGGATTTGGCCAGGTAATAATGCCCCATGTCATTGTAAGGATCCTGGCGCACCACTTCTTCCAGATTCTCGATCGCAGGTGCGTAATCACCGCGGTCGATTGCCACAAGGGCCTTAAGATAGAAGCCCCGGGGATGATTCGGAAGCAGCCTGGTGCCTTCCTGCAGTTCCTTTTCCATCTCATCGTTCTTCTTCATCACAAAATAAAGTTCAGCGAGGTTGAGATGCGCTTCCCCGTTGTTAGGGTCAAGGCGCAGGGATTTGAGCAGTTCGCTCTCAGCCTCTGTGAACTGGCTGGAAAGCAGGAAGGAATAACCACGCAGGTTGTAACATTCGGAGTTGTTGGGATTGATTGAAGTCACTTTTTCCAGCAGCTTCTGCACTTCTTCCAGAGTAGACAGCCTGTAGCTGAGATAAGACCTGGCCAGCGCCAGATAGACGTTTTCCAGATTCGGAAAATTGCTGATGGCAGACAGATAGTCAGCTTCCGCAGACCTGAAATCCCCTGCTTTCTCATGCAGACTGGCGATCCTCAGATACGGGGTGATCTGCTCGTATTCCTGAGCCCATTTCTTGTAAATCAGGATGGCATCGTCGCTGAATCTGAGCTGTTCGTAAATGCTGCCGATTTTTTCATAGAGAACGCTTTTGTCGCCGTCTTTGTAGAGGAGCATCCTGTAATACTGCAGCGCCTGGACCGGCTGGCCGTGTTCTTCATAGATGCTGGCGATCTGCATCAGGAATTCCGATTTTTCCGGATAGTCTGAGGCCAGAGGGAAAGCAGACCCCAGAAACGACTCGTAATCACTGCGCGAGAGATAGATTTTACCGAGCAGTTCGAGCATCTCAGGGTCATGTTCCTGATAAAGCAACACCTGTTTCGCCACTTTTTCGGCGGCATTGTATTCTTTCTTCTCAAAGTTCTCCACCGCGCTTTTTTTGAGATCAGCGATCAGGTTGAGGCTTTCCGTGGAAAACAGGTTGAAGCATAAAAGTCCGTTTGATTTGATGACAGCATAGACTTTGAGCTGCTTGGTGCTTTCGTAGAAATCGCAGGCCAGGCTTATCACTTCTTCGCTCTTCAGGTTCGGATATTTGATGCTGAGATCTTCCCATTTTCCGTCTTTCCGGTACATTAAAAAGCCCTGGCCGCCGGCCCAGATATCTCCGCCCGGTGCAGCGCAGGCCGTCCTGACATTGAAATCAGAGACATCCTGTAGAGTTTCAGTGCCTGTATCAGTGATCAGGCCGTGATTTGTGCAGAAGTAAAGCTTATCGTCAGCTGACAGGAGAAAATTGACCTCCAGATTGGCAAGCCAGGGCGGGGTGAACAGGACAATCTGGTCTTTCTTCATCTGGAAGATCTGATTCTGGATGGTTAGTATGAAAACCGAATCACCAAACAGGCAGATCTGCTTGATCAGGTCGATGTCGTGCTCAGGTTTGAAGGTGTGCCACTGGCTGTCCTGGAAGCTGATCAGCTTGTTTCTGGATGCAAAATAGACATTGTGTTCATCTACAGCCAGGGCCTGCAGAAAATTGTCAGGCAGGCCGGAATTGTCTTTATCCTGATTCAGAAAAGTCAGGATGCCGTTGAATGTGCAGAATCCCTTCAGGGACGTAATGTAGAACTGATTGTCCATGATCTGAAAATCAGTCAGAAAATCAGAAGGCAGCTCCGAATTTTTGGTGGTCCAGCCCAGAAATTTACTGTCTTTCAGGTAAAAAAGCCCTTCATCGGAAATCAGATAAGGAATATGATCGTAAACCAGCACTTTTTTAAAAGTATTGGTGGGAAGTTCGATCTTGTCAGGAGTGAATTCTGAAACATCGAAAGCCCAAAGCTCTATGGTAAGAAGCAGGAATAGAAGTACTGTCAAAAGATTATTCATCAGAAGCGGAAAGTCACCTCAAGGTTGAACATCCGGGAATTGTAATCCTCAGTGTCATTGCTGCTGACCAGGTCCAGGTAGGAAGAAACTTCCATGTCTTCTTTGGGCTTGCTGTTGACACGGAAGCGATTCAGGGTTTTCATCCGCCTGGTGTCCTTGTGGGAGATGTCATTCTCCAAATCCCAGCCCAGTGAGAGCTTCTCCCACGGTTTGTACTGCATGCCCACCGATGCGAGCTGCGTGCGCTCCGAAGGTGGCATGGCGCGTTTAATTATATCAAATCCTGTGGCCAGGTTGAAGCTGATTTTTTCCGAAAAAAACCGTTCGGACTCAATTTTGACTGAACTGATCTTTTCGTTGTTCGCTGATAACAGGAAATCTTTTTTTCCGGTTCTAGTGAAACTGAGAGTATATGAATTGTTATCTGTAGGAGCGAAATACCACTGCAGCCCGTTTTCCAGCTCCTGGTTTTTAGCCGGGGTTATCTCACGTTTGGTATTGATAAGGGAAGTATTGTAAGAAATCGTATTTTTTCCATAATGGAAGTTCAGCTTATTGTGGAGAACCTGCATGCCTGCTTCCAGCAGACCCAGATCAGTACGGTCCTGCAGTTTGTAATTACCTGACAGACTGTCTTCCAGGTTGTTTCTGGGGCTGATCCGGCAGTAAAAGCTGAAGTCCTTGGAAAGCAGCGGGTTTTCCAGATAGGTCTGACTGGGTATGTCATAAGTCAGCCTGATCAGGTTCTGGTGCAGGTATTTGATGTAACCGTCGAGTTTTTCGCAGGGACTGAAACTGAGCTTGCCCTCGATCGATTTGGAGTTCTCGCTGTTGCTCAGGAAGTCCTTCAGACTGCGGTCATTGTATGTCAGGTTGCCCTGGTATTTGTCGCCCAGAAAAGCTTCCCAGAGCAGGCCCAGATCTGCGGTTTTAGAGAGCCAGCCGGTGCTGCCTTCTTTATTTTGATCCGACAGATTCAGGGAAAATGAGCTTCTGGGATTGTACCTGTACGTGACCGAATTTGAGTACCTGCTGAGGTCGTAATTATCGGTTGTCCTGAAATTCTGTCTGAAATTGTGACCCTCCACACCGCTCACCAGGTCGATTTTCTTCCAGTTTTTATTGAATGTGACTGATTTCTGATCGTCGCTGGAATCGATGCTCTGAGCCAGATTCCTTTTATTCTGAGCCACCGAGGTACCCGAGATACGCAGTTTTTTGGGAAGATCATAGGAAAATGCAGCGTCCTTTTCTTCATCCGACGCTGTGATCGGACTGTTCACTGCATTGATGTTCAGATCAAGGTCCTGAAAGATCAGCCTGGTACCCTGCAGCATCGCGAAAGACGGCCTGAAACTGGAATCAGGCCAGAGGGCGAGTCCATAGCTCCTCAGATCATTGTACTGATAACTTTCCTTCCTGCCGATGATTTCGAAATCAGGGTCCCGCTCTTCTCTGGAAGTAGTGAAATTGCCGATTGGAAATTTCTTATCCAGTTCCAGATGCCAGGATTTGCTTTCCTTGAGCTGCTGACTTGGCAGGGCAGAGTTGAGCAGATCATTGTCTTTTTCGCTAAAGGCGCTGTCCAGAATTGCGCGCCAGCCGTTACGGAACAACTGCAGGTGCTGGCTTCCCACCAGATGGGAAATCGGGGCTGGAGCTCCCGGATCGTCCTGTGAACCTGTGACTTTCTTGTCCTTGTTGTCCACAAGTCCGAAAAATTCCAGGATCAAATTGTTGTTCTGGTCGAAGCTCTTGGTATACCGGCTGCCGATCAGATTTCTCTTGTAGCCCTGGCTGCCTTCCTCATATTCGTAACTGACAGTAACTGTGTTTTCAGGTTCAATGGGCAGGATCTGGGTTTTGATCAGGATCCGGCCTTCGTCATTTTCGATCAGATAGTCCTCGCCCCGCCGCAGTGTCCGGGATCCGACTTTGACTGTTTCACTGTTTTCAATCACAGGGATCTTGTCGGGATCGAGGCGGTATTCCATGCTGTTCCCCATGCCCCTGAAAAGTTTGGTGACTGTCTGGCCTTTGGAACTTGTATACAGCCCATAGACCGACTGGTTGCATGGCAGCAGCCCGGTTGCTTCAATACCCTGGACTTTCTTGTTGAACACAGCATAGCGCGTCTGCGGCAGATCCACTTTAAAATCGCCGAGTGTCAGGCGATAATTTGGTCCTTTCAGGTTGAGGGTCAGGAACTTGTCTTCCTGATCGAAATCCGAATCATCAAGATACGCTGATACAGTAGCATTCTCTCCGATTCTGCCGTCGATCTGGAGCTGCAATGACTGCTGCAGCTTGAATCCAGGAGTCCAGTCCTGGTAATCCGAGAGAAATTTCGAAAGACTTCCATTTACCAGGGTCTTCCTGATTCTGAACACTTTACTTCCGCTGATCGACAGGTCGTCTTCAGCCTGAAGCTGTGCCGAGAATGCCAGAAAAATCAAAAAAACAAGCAGTCTGATACCGCCGGCTCCTTTCCTATGGAAAAGGCAGTGACAGGGACGTCTTCTCCCTGCAGCATGCCTCTTTTAAATATCGGCAACCGGGCAGAATTATGGAGCTGGAGGTAAGGAAAGGTCACTGGTATTTATGAGATTATCCAGCCGATTGACATCCTGAGGAATGATGCATAATATGGAATGAGTTTGATTATGTATCAAAAACCCCTTGTATTTTGTTAGGAGAATTAGTGGTGACTGGAGTCGTTTCCAGAATCATGTGGCAATCGGGCAAGACTCTCTAACACACCAAAATTCTTTCAGGCAGGTTCCGGGTGAATTTGAATCAATGGTTTCAGCGATGAAAACTGTGACGTTATCAATGCCAAATTACTAAATATCATGCAAAGGAGTGAAGATGGAAGTCCAGGAATTGCGCAGCAAGAGTCAGAAGGAATTGCAGGCTCTGGCCAAAAAGATGGAGATTGAAAATTACACCAAGTTAGGAAAGGACGACCTGTTCCTGAAAGTCTATGGAAAATTCAATCAGGAAGCGGGACATGAAATATCATCAGGACATCTGGAGGTCCTCAACGAGGGATATGGTTTCCTCAGAGTCAAGGATTACTCTTTTTCCGACAAGGACGTCTATGTCTCACCGATCCTGATCAAGAAGTTCGACCTGAGAATGGGCGACCTCATCATAGGACCGATCAAGGGACCCAGAGACAACGAAAAATACGCTGCCCTGATCAAGCCGGACCTGATCAATACGCTGATACCTGAGGAAAACATAAACCGGCTTCATTTCGACGATCTGGTTCCACTTCATCCGGACAAGAAATTCACTCTGGAATGCGATCCGACTGACATGTCCACCCGTATCATTGACCTGATCACCCCGATCGGAATGGGACAGCGCGGCCTGATAGTTTCCCCGCCCAAAGCCGGGAAAACCATACTTCTTCAGAAAATAGCCAACAGCATGACCCGCAACAATCCGGAGATCAAGATCATCATTCTGCTGATCGACGAGCGGCCCGAGGAAGTCACGGACATGATCCGCTCCACTCATTGCGAAGTGGTGGCTTCCACCTTCGATGAGCCGATTCAGCGGCATATACAGGTTTCGGAGATCGTGATCAACAAGGCGAAACGGCTGGTGGAACTCGGTAAGGACGTGGTGATACTGCTGGACAGCATTACCAGGCTTGCCAGGGCTTATAATCTGTCCATGCCGAATACCGGGCAGACTCTTACCGGAGGAGTCAACCCCGCAGCCCTGTATAAACCGAAAAAATTCTTCGGGGCAGCCAGGAACATTGAATTCGGCGGCAGCCTCACCATTCTGGCCACTGCCCTGGTCGATACCAACAGCAAGATGGACGAGGTAATTTTCGAGGAATTCAAGGGAACCGGTAATATGGAATTGATCCTGGACCGCAAGCTGTTTGAAAAGCGGATTTTTCCGGCAGTAGACATCAAAAAGTCCGGCACACGCAAGGAAGAACTGCTTCTGGGCGAGGATGTGCTGAATAAAGTCTGGATTCTGCGCAGGGTTCTAAACCCGCTCTCTTCCAGCGAAAGTGTCGAACTGCTGCTGCGGAAGCTTTCAGGCACCAAGACCAACGAGGAATTTTTGAAATCAATGACTCAGCAGGAGGATCTTTGAACCGTCTGTACTTAAAAAGACTGGTTGAACTGGCTCTGATAGAAGATCTGGGTTTTCAGAACGGACCGGACGCCGATATTTTCGGGAACACTCCCGGGTCAGCCATGATCGAGTTTCAGGAGGAAGGGATTGTGGCTGGACTTGAGGCCGTGGTTGAGGTGTTCCGTCAGCTTTCTCCGGATGTCCGGGTGGAGCTCTTGAAGAAAGACGGCGACTGTATCCAAAAGGGAGATAAGGTGGTTTCCCTGCACGGCAAGATCGGAGAAATACTCAGCGGCGAACGCACTGCCCTGAATTTTCTTCAACACTGCTCCGGGATTGCCACCCGCACCAGGAACTTAGTGAACAGGCTGCCCAAGCAAGTAAAGCTCCTCGACACCAGGAAAACAGTTCCGGGACTGCGGGCTCTTCAAAAATACTCGGTCAGGATCGGGGGAGGCTACAATCACAGATATGGGCTGACAGATCTGCTGATGCTGAAGACCAATCAGGTCCGATATTTCGGCTCTGTCAAGAAAACCGTGGAAAAAGCCCGCAAAGTATACGGACACAGACTGAAGATCGAAGTCGAAGTCAGCACATTCAAAGAATTCGAGGAAGCCCTGTATTCGCAGGTCGACATTGTGATGCTGGACAACTTTTCACCTGAGGACGTCAGTACCGCGGCAGGGATGCGGACAGACGGCTTCCCGCTCCTGGAAGCATCCGGTGGAATCGACGAGGAAAACATCGAGACCTTTGCCAAGGCCGGCATCGACATGATTTCCATGGGAGCGCTTACCCATTCAGTAAAGGTTTTAAGAATTCATCTGGTGCTGGGAAGCTGAAATGGACTACAGGGAACTGGAACAACTTGATCTGAATGGCGTAGCTTCCAGGATCAAGAACTGCTTTGAATGCTCTCTGGCGGCCGGGAGATCCAACGCTGTACCAGGTGAGGGCAACGGGAAGTCCCGTCTCCTGTTTATCGGCGAAGGTCCCGGTGAGGAAGAAGACCTCAGCGGCAGACCTTTTGTGGGCAAGGCCGGTGAACTGCTGGATAAGATTTTGCAGTCCGTAGGTTTTGAACGCAAAGATATCTACCTCACTAATGTCGTCAAATGCCGTCCTCCCAATAACCGCGATCCCTCGAAATCTGAACTGAACTCCTGCTGGCCGTATCTTCTCAGGCAGATCGAATCGATAAATCCGCTGGTGATTGCTGCTCTAGGCAGGATTGCCGCCGGATTCCTGCTCTCGAGCGAGAGCTTCAGCATCACCAGGGACCATGGAAAGGTTTTTACCTTTTCCCATGATGCAGTGCTGATGCCTTTGTACCATCCCTCATATCTCCTGAGAAATCCGTCGCGCGACAAAGATTCTCCCAAGTACCAGATGTGGGAAGACGTGAAGCGCCTGAAACAGATCTATGATTCATTCGATAAAAATTCTTAGCCTGTCCTCACGCACTGAGGAAGAACTGGCCTCGGATCTCGGCCGTTCCGGTGTTTCTCCGGAAGGTGTCAGAATCATGGCCGGGAAAGGGATCATTTTACCGCTGAAAATCTTCCGGGTTCCTGTTACAGAGGCCAATATTCTGAAACAGGAAATGCTGTCTCTGGGTGCGGATGCGGCGGTTTCCAGCGGAACAGTTGATCATTCGGCTGTCTACACAGACCTGATCCTGCTCGGAACCGGCAAGACTTATCTGGAGCTTGTGTCAAGGATTCGCCGCCACAATTTCCGGTTTTTAACAGCGCTGGCCGCGGAACTGGAATCTTTCCCTGACCAAAGGATCCGCATTTTCAAAGTCGGTGAAAAACAATATGAGCTTGGCCGCAGATATCTGATGGGAATTCTCAATCTCACACCTGATTCCTTTTATGCAGGCAGCAGGCTGAAATCCATCGATGAAGCGCTTGGCAGGGCCGACAGGATGGCTGAGGATGGGGCTGACTTCCTCGACCTGGGCGCTGAATCGACCAGGCCTGGCGCCGACTCAGTCAGCGCTGAAGATGAACTGTCCCGCCTGCTGCCCCTTGTCCGCGCTCTTAAAAAAAGGAAAGTTCCCCCTCTCTCCATAGACACTTACAAATCAGCCGTGGCTGCAGCCTGCCTCTCTGAAGGGGCTGAGATCGTAAACGATATCTCAGGCCTGGATTTTGATGCGAAAATGGCTGAAATTGTTGCTGAATCCGGGGCGACTGTTTGTCTGATGCATATCAAAGGTACTCCCAAGGACATGCAGAAAAATCCTCTCTACCACGATCTGATCAGCGAAGTGTACACTGAACTTTCCAGGAAAAAAGAGAGAGCTCTGCAAGCCGGGATCGAGCCCGAGCGGATCATGCTCGATCCAGGGATCGGTTTCGGGAAGAGCGTGAGCGACAATTTCGTCCTGATCCGCAGGCTTTCCGAGTTCAGGTCTCTGCGATGCCCTCTGCTGCTTGGGCTTTCCCGGAAATCCTTCATCGGCGCTACCATTGGAGGTAAACCACCTGAGCAGAGGCTCAATGGATCGACCGTGCTCCATACACTGGGAGTTCTTGGCGGTGCTGATATCCTGCGGGTGCACGATGTAGCAGAGGCTAAGGAAACGCTCCTTCTTTTCAATGCCTGGCAGGAAGGGTATGACTATCCGTAATAGATAGTAAACTGTTTCCATAAATCGTTTTCGTACTGAATGAGGTTGGTATGTTAGTAGGTTTGTAAGTTAGTATGTTGGGAGGTTCTGTATTGAGCTGTTATCTATAATCCATAAGAATATTATTCCTTCCCTAACTTACTAACATACCAACATTTAAACCTATAAACTTCAAGCAGTGAACAAACGATTTCATGAAGCATTATTCAAGTAAAAACCGATTGACAGGGCTGTTTTCCGCGTTATAATTAAATTGTGGATAAAACCCGGGCTAAGCCTGGGTCTACAGACTCGTAAAGAGCGGTAAGAGAATTAGAGTATAAGGGGGCAGTATGAAGACTTTTTCCTGTCTGTTTTTGATTGTCACATGTATTTTTCTCTCTCAGACTTCAATCTGGGCCACAGACACCGACGATTCCGCGATCACTTTGACCAGGGCGGAGCGTTTTGCGATTTATCAGGAAGCCCAGGAAATTGCCGCAGAAAACGGCAATTCATTCGAAGTTTCGAAGGATGCCATACCTAAGTATAAATACCCCAATGGTTTGAAATTGCTGAGTGCAGAAGGAAAAGGCGATCTTCTGAACAAAATCAATTCCGCTGGAGTCATCAAGGCGATGCTCCCTAAATGGGACTGGCGTGATCACGAGGGAGTCACCAAGGTTAAAAACCAGGGCGATTGCGGAAGCTGCTGGGCCTTTGCAGCTACAGGAAATTTTGAGCATTCGATCAAGACATTTGACAGCAAGGAAACAGATCTTTCCGAACAGGACCTGATGAACTGCAATAAACAGGGATACGGCTGCGACGGAGGCTGCCTGGACTGCTCTGAGTATTTCCGGGATTCAGGTGCAGCTATGGAAAGCGATGAACCATACAAGGCTCAGAAAGGCAGCTGCAACAGCGGACTTTCCAGACAATACAAAATCAAGGAATATGCCAATTTCGAAGAAGATGCCGAAATGATGAAATCCTGTATTTATTATTACGGGTCGATCGTTACAGTCTGCGATGCAGGCTCTGCTTTCAGGGCTTATTCCAGGGGCGTCTATAATGTGAAGGGTGGCACCCCCAACCATGCAATCCTGGCGATTGGCTGGGATGATCCTGCCGGCTACTGGATCATCAAGAATTCCTGGGGTGAGGAATGGGGCGAGAAAGGCTACGGCAAGATTAAATACGGTTCTGCCTGCGTGGGACAGGAGAATACAGTCATAGATTATAAAGGCAAGCAGCTCGACCATTAAGATGCTGTAACAAAAATCTGAGTATAACTATCGGAATTCCCGGATTTATCCGGGAATTCTTTTATTACAGCTCATTACAGCCGGGAATTCGGATTGACTGGGCTCTGGTTTGGAAGTATAATTAAAATAGAGGAAAATATACCTGTCTGATTAATAGTTCCGGGAGGTGCCATATGAGATCTGGAATCGCAATTTTGATACTGCTGTTCTTTGCATTCACGCTTTATGCCGAAACTGCGGCTAGTCTGGACAACACTCTGAGCAGGTCCGAGCGCTACGATATTTATCAAAAAGCTCTGCAGATCGCTGCAGAAAACGGCAATGCTTTTGAGGTTTCCATGGAGGCAATCCCGAAATATAGAAATACCCCAGGATTGATCCCCTTCAACAGTGAAAAAGTGAAAATGCTGTCGAAAAAAATGAGTCGTTTCAATGCCAAGGCCAACCTGGCCAAATGGGACTGGCGGGACCACGACGGAGTAACACCTGCGAAGAATCAAGGAGCATGCGGCAGCTGCTGGGATTTTGCGGCCACAGCCAATCTGGAGCACTCGATCAAGTGTTTTGACTCCCTGGAAGTGGATCTTTCCGAGCAGGACCTGCTGAACTGCAATAAGCAGGGTTATGACTGCACCGGCGGGCAGCTTGACTGTTCTGAATATTTTTTAAACGGCGCAGCCCTTGAAGCTGACTGTAAATATAAGGCAACCACTGAAGCCTGCAGCACCGGCCTGACCAGGGCATATAACATCAAGGACTGGGCTTTTTTCACTGAAGATGTGGAAATGATGAAATCCTGTATTTATTATTACGGTTCCATCGTGACAGTAGTGGATGCCGATGATCCGGGCTTTAAAGCCTATTCCAAGGGAATCTACAATGTAAAGGGCGGCACTCCCAACCATGCCATCCTGGCAGTGGGCTGGGACGACAGCGATGAAGTCTTTATTATTAAGAATTCCCAGATGGGTGAAGCATGGGGCGACAAAGGCTACGGCAAAGTTAAATATGGTTGCGCCTGTATCGGTCAGGAGAATGTGGTGATCGATTATAAGGGCCAGCTCGCTCACTAAAATTCAGATTCGATTTACCTGGAATTCAGAAGGGAATTTCAATTGACTAGACTCTATCTGGAAAGTATAATTAAAGTAGAGAGAAATTCTTCCTATATGTTTATTATTTTGGGAGGTGCAGTATGAGATCGGGAATCGTAATTCTGATGCTGATGGTCTTTGCAGTCACGCTTTATGCAGAGACCACGGTGCCTATCGAACAGACCTACACCAGGTCCGAGCGCTATACATTGGTCAAGCAGGCACAGCAGATCGCAGATGAAAACGGAAACGCTTTCGAGGTTTCCATTGAAGCGATCCCTAAATACAAAAACTGCACAGGTCTGCAACAGTTCACCCCTGAGGACTTGAAGCGGATCGTTAAAAAACTGCATAACAAGAGTTTCAAGGCATCGCTGCAGAAATGGGACTGGCGCGATAACAAAGGGGTTACACCTGTGAAGAACCAGGGAGACTGCGGCAGCTGCTGGGCATTTGCAGCTACAGCCAATTTCGAGCACAACATCATGTGCGCAGATAAAAAGGAAGTCGACCTTGCCGAGCAGGACCTGCTCAACTGCAACAAGCAGGGCTATGGCTGCGACGGCGGAAACCTGGACTGTTCCGAATATTTCAGGGACCAGGGTTGTGCTGAAGAATCAGCGGAACCATACAAAGCAGTGAAGGAATCCTGCAAAGCGCTTTCCAGAACCTATAAAATAAACGATACTGCTGTTTTCGAGGAAGACGCGGAAATGATGAAATCCTGCATCTTTTATTATGGCTCAATCGTGACTGTGGTGGATGCTGACAGCCCTGCCTTCAAGGCATATGCCAAAGGCGTTTATAACATCAAGGGCGGCACTCCGAACCACGCCATCCTGGCAGTAGGCTGGGATGATGCGGCTGGTTACTGGATCATCAAGAATTCCTGGGGTGAGGAGTGGGGCGATAAAGGTTACGGAAAAGTGGCTTACGGCCAGGCCTGCATCGGGCAGCTGAATGCTGTCACCGACTATAAGGGACAGGTCCAATAATAATGACGATCCTCTGATTAGAGACAAAAAAGAGCTCCGGATGGAGCTCTTTTTTTTACTATCGACAATCCCTTTGATTCTCTGTAGAATGCTGCCATGGAAAAGATCAGGCTCAGGGATCTCGAATTTTACGGATACCATGGCGTTTCTCAGGAAGAGAGGAAGCTTGGACAGAAACTGGCTGTCCATCTGGAAATGACTGCTGATCTCGAAAAAGCCTGCCAGAGCGACAGAATCGAAGACACTGTGGATTACACAAGAGTATATGCCGGAGTAAAGGCAATCATAGAAGGCAGTGAACGGTTTTATTTACTGGAACATATGGCTGAGCAGATCGCAAAGTACATTTTAACGGAATTCCGGCCTGTCCTGGAAGTTATAGTCACTGTCTGCAAGCAGAGCGTTCCATATCCGGGCATCGGCAGTTGTGAGCTCGAGATCAGGAGGAAGCGTTGAACAGTGGAATCTATCTTGGCATGGGCTCCAACCTGGGCGACAGATTCAACAACCTGAGCCAGGCTTTGATCATGCTGACCAAGCTTCCCAAGCTGGTTCTGGAGCAGGAGTCGAGCATCTATGAAACCAGGCCATATGCATTGAAGAACCAGCCGGATTTTTTGAACAAAGTTGTGATGGTGGAAACCCTTTACAGTCCCAGGGAGCTTTTAAGAGAACTTTTGAAAATAGAGGAAAAGATGGGGAGGATCAGAAGGGAGAAGCACGGCCCCAGGATCATAGATATTGATATTCTGTTTTATGACCGCTGGATCATTGAGGAAGAAGATCTGGTGGTTCCTCACCATGATGTGCAGAACAGGGATTTTTTCCTCTATCCCATGCTGGAAATAGCTCCGGAATTTGAGCATCCCAAACTTGGCAGAAGTATCTCTGATCTACTTGCTGAACTGATAGTCAGGAATTACGCGCTGTAGAGATTCTTACGAAATTACTGTTTCGTTAGAATCTCTCATCCTAAATTTACTATTTTCGGGACGCTGCAGCTTTCATCCCCAGTAGGGGATAGATATCCGTAAGAATTCTTCGCTTCGCTCAGAATTCAACGGCTATCTAAAATTCATCATTACCTGCGCCAGGCACTTCCAGGTTGGTGAAATAGCCGCCTTCAGGCATAAAGGGTTTGCCGTCATATCCAAAAATCAGATAATTCCTCAGAAAGTGGGAAAACATCTTGGTTTCCACTTCGACTACCTGGGCTTTTCCTTTCATGGAATCATCCAAATATGAGCCCATGATGTAGACTGAAAAGCCTGCGATCTTGTCTTTGTCTCCGGCAGCTGCTGCTTTGAAGGTGTAATTTGCCGTATCAGGCGTCAGAGGAACCACTTCCATTGTTCCGATATTCGGGTATGAGTCTCTGGTTGAGCCGCCGACTTTATGTGAGAGAAGTTTCTTGGCGCTGTCAACGGAATATTCGATTTCCACCAGTTCCTGCGGCTTATAGCTGATGCTGGGCGGGGCTGTAGTGGAGTCTTTCTTGGCATAGCCATTGAAGCGCTGGATTTTGATGCATCCATCAGGGCCTGCTTTTGCCACTTCGATCTTATAGGCTGATTTGACGTCTATGATCATCTTGTTCAGGCAGTCGCGGATGTCCTCCTGCAGGGCCTGCTGCTGGGTGGTGCGGTGGAAGACCAGCCAGTTGGCCTTGTAAACCCAGTACAGCACAGGGATCAGGATTCCGAACAGCGCCACAACGACCAGTATTTCCGGTAAGCTGAATCCTTTTTTCTTCATATTGTTACTCCTTATTGTTTATATTCAAAGAAGGGCTTTGGTGTGGCGATCAGGGTAGGCACGTTCAGCTGGAACCCTTTGTTGCCGCTGGATGTCATCTCGTGCCATTTGATCGAGACATTGACCTTGGCCAGGAAATTATTAGTGCCGCTGGGCACCATCTCGATCGAGATCTTCTTCTGATACTCGGCATTGAGATATTCCTGAGGAATCACGCTTTTATTGGCCAGAAAATCGGTTCCCGGATCGAGCGGGCTCCACTTGTCCTGCCAGTTGGCTGCACCCTTGTTGCTGGCTTTGAGGTTGGAGAAAGCCCCGCTGTAAAAGTTGATCCGTTCGATTTCTCCGTTGGCCAGGCACATCGCATAAAGTTCCCACTTGGATTTGGCAACTACATAGCCGCCCTGCCCGAACATCTTGGTGACAAAGACGATCCCCACTCCGAGAATCATGATGGCGATCATCATCTCTACCAGGGAAATTCCTTTTTTCTTCATCTGATACCCCTTTCTTATTGAATAATTACTATTTCAAATTGAATTCATCAAAATATTCCTGTGGAATCGGACTGATGGAAACTACCAGACTGGCTTTTTCATCATTGTCTCCGACATTATCTACGATAAAAGCATCATCCTTCAGCACTCCGTCGTAAAACAGGCGGCCCTGGATCTCTTTTTTTCCGTTGATCACGATTTTTTCCACCACCAGATTGCCCTGCAGCTTGATCCCGCCGCCTGAAGTGTCTGCGGATTTGCAGCAGATGCCTGCCCTGGTCGGAGAAGTGCCGATTGTGGCAATGTCCTGTGTGACCAGGCTGAGTGCGGTCTTGGCCTTGAAAAAACCGTTCTGATCATTATAACTGGAGGAAGAAAGAGTAAACGCCTTGTCAGTGATCAGAGCGCCCGGACTGTTCACTATCAGTTTCATGTCTCCGCAGTCCGTGACATCGACCACTCCTTCAGGATAGAGCTTATTGCTGGCAGCAAGCAGGGTGGCGTCATCGCCGAGCTTCAGAACCCTGCGGGTAGCGCCGATCAAAAACTGTTTTTTGATCAGAGTGGCTGCAGTGATCCCTGTCAGGTTTTTGTCTGATTTGAGATTCAGGTTGAGGTTGATTTCGATCGGATCTTTATTCCAGGCGCTCCAGGCATTATTGTCTTTGATCTGATACTGACCTTTCAGTTCCGTTGCCTGGGGCTGGGTCTGGCCTATCTTGACTACCTCTATCTGAGCCTCGTCATTGGTGTCCCAAGCTGTGTTATTTTTGTGCTGGAAGCTGTTGTGGTGGTAGCAGCGGATCGTCCAGTCGCCGCCAGTGAAAATTTTTCTGCAGACTGGGCCTTCTTCGACTTTATCTTTGCCGGTTTCGCCTGCGGCAATTGATTTGTAGAGATAGACTTTCCAGTTCTTCTTGACATCCCCGAAAATCGGGCATGGGACTGAACAGTTCTCGTAAAACAGATGGGTTCTGCCTGTATCCAGCCCTGAATTGAAGAAAGGGCCATCGTTAACTTTCTTAAGGGGATGAACGAGAGCTGCGAACTCGATCTGGAATCCGCAGTTACCTCCCAACAGATATGAGATCCCTGTTGGATCTGATTCCTCTTCCAGCAGGTGTCCGCCTTTGTCAGAGATGAGCGGGACCGGGAACGGCACTGGAAACGGGATCGGGATGATCGGCGCACCCCCTGTTTCGCTGGCATTCAGGAGAACTCCTTCCTTGCTTTTCAGGTGGACAGGGTTGGCTACAGCGCTATGGTCGGCAGGCTTTCCTTTTGATTCTGCGGCTCCGCTCAATTCCTTGAGGATGTTTGATTTTTTAGCCATGGAAAGCTTGTTGTTCACTTCCCAGGGCTCGTTGTCTGCCACGAAAGCATCCTTGTCTTCAGGTTTGAAGGCGTCATCCATCGGATCGTCCCAGCCAGGTATCAGCGACTTGGGGCTGTTGGCGTCATTGGCATTGTTGAAAATGTCGTATTTCACATCGCTTTTGTATTTTTCCCAGTCTTCATGGCCTGAATAGAGAGGGAACAGATCTACCACTGCTTCCTTGTCTGCAATGGAGATGCCGACGCTTTCCGCGCCTGTGTCTGATTTGTTCTTGACCCAGAAATGATTGCCTGTATTGAAATCCTTCTTGGAATCATCGATCTTGGCTACCATCAGCACATATCTGTTGCCTACAGGCCTCACATCAGCCACTTTCACGTCGAAACTCTGGTGGACGATCTTTTTAAAGGATCTCTTCTCCTGCTTCTGGTTTCCTGCACCGGAAAAAGTAATTTGGGCAGTGATGATGAGCCGCCTGGTGCGGTCGCCAAAGAATTTTTTGGGGTCTGTAAAAAGATTCTGATGCAAAAGCAGACTATCGGAAACTTTAGCATCAGTCTCAATTTTAACAATTCTACACGTATCAATCATATTTGTGCCGTCATTGTCGTTCATGGTGCCTTCAAGAGCAGACAGTGCTATACTATATGGAGGTCTCAGGTCCGTGTCTTTAATCACTGGACCGGAACCAATACCAACCATCGCATCGCGGACTGTACCTGCCTTGTTCATGTCTTCTTTGATCTGAGCCAGTGTGGCCTGAATTGCCGCATCCGCCAGATAGAGCGCCCGCAGGTGATCAGTGCTTCTGAAAGTGAAGCCGTATTCATACTGGGCTGATTTATTCATGAACAGTCCGAGCATGCAGAGCACCAGCAGCAGCACCAGGATCAGAGGCAAGACAATGCCTTTTTTCCACCACATATATCCTCCTTATACTCCCTTCCCATGGCAATCTGTTTAAAGCTGCCGGTTGATTTTCTTTTTCAGGAGCCAGGGCAGGATATTGACCTGCCCTGGATAATCATTTTACTACCTTGCCGATCATTGCACCAGCGAATTGTGATCGAAAAATTCCTGCGGAATCGGGCTGATCGAGACCACGAAGCAGGCTTCATCCGCGTTGGTGTTGCCGTATTTCTTGTCAGCGCTCATCCTGAGCAGAGTGCTGTCGTACAGCAGTTCATTGCTCAGACTGTCTTTATTGATCACTTCAGTGACCAGGTTGCCGTGCAGCTTGATTTTCCCGTTGATGCTGTTCTTGGCGCAGATGCCGGCATACATTTCAGTTGCCGACAGGTTAGCAGTACCGTTAGTGACCAGGCTTAAAGCGGTTGGCGGAGCAAAGAACTTGTTCTGTGGAGGTTGATAAACAGAGCTGTCCAGATTGACGTCCACCGCATTGCCTGAATCGCCTGAGAGCAGGCATCCCGGATGATTGACTGTCAGCTTGAGCTTTTCAACTTTACAGGTCTGAACAATGCCTTCCAGATAAAGCTTGTTGCCGTCATAAAGGGTTTTGTCAACTGTCAGGTCAGTGACACGGCGGGTAGCGCCCTTCAGGAATTCTTTGAACACAAAGGCATTTCCACTGCCGAAATCAGGCTGGGACTTGAAATTCTTCGGGCAGTCGATGGTTTCGGCTTTGCCTGTCCATTTATTCCAGCCGCCGTTGTCTACCTGGTATTTACCCTTGACCTGGCCTTCGTTCTTCATGGTCATTGAGTCGCTGGAATCCCACCAGCCTGATGTTTCAACATGATGGGCCTGGCAGCACTTGGGATCCTTGCAGGTGCAGCAGCAGGCCGAATCTACCTTCCCGCACGAGCAGGTGCCTGTATCCTTGTCATCTTTTGCTTCGTAACTTACAACTTCCCAGACTTTATAGACATCCCCGAGAATCGGACACGGATCAGTGCAGAATTTGTAAAACAGATGTGTGCGGCCGTCTTTCAAGCCCAGATTGAAATAGTACTTGTTCGAAGATAAAGGATGTTTGTTCTGCTCATACTTGATTCCAGGACCGCATTCGGACCCCTGTTCTACTCCATAACCTGATCCTGTATCCAAGAGTGTAAGGGTTGAACCAACTTCATGCGGACCGCTGGAAGGCTTTTTTGGAGATGAGGACTGGCAGGCTTTGTCACAGTCGCTTAATGTATAAGTGTTAGGCTGCTTGAGCTGTTCAGTCCAGGGTTCATTGTCTGCTACATACTTTCCCTTGTCAACGACTGGAGTGTCGCCTGCCTGCCAGCCAGGGATAAGGGATTTGGGCGAATTTGAGTCTGAGGCGCTGCCTGTAAAGAAATCGCATTCCTGATTTTTCCGCGCTGTATCCCATTCTGAATGGATATAATATTGTGTAAACAGGTGAATTTCGGGTTTTCCGCCAATGGAGATCCCCTCGCTTTTTCCTTTATCATCCTGGTATTTAACCCAGAAATGATCGCCTTTATCGTAATCTGCTGCTCCGCTCTGCTTGACCATCAGGACATACTTGTTTCCTACAGGCCTGATATCCGCGATCTTGCAGTCAAAGCACTGGGTGACTTCCTTGTCGAATGCAGGTGCCTGCTTGTTGGTGCCTGCTCCACGATAGTTGACCATGGCATAGATGGTGAGCCTTTTAATACGGTCTCCGTATTTTGTGTTCTGTCCATTGACGATTGTGCTGCTGGAGAGAGTTGCAGTAAGCTTGGAAACCGTGTAATGTCCTACATCCAGCTTGTTGGCACCATCAATGGAATTCAGGTCAGTATCCAGATCAGTGACCGCTTTCTGATAAAGTGTTTCAAGATCGGCCAGACTGTTGACAATGACGCCTGAAGCGTCTTCGACAAAAGCTTTCCTCATGGTCTGGTCAACGTTCATTTTTTCTTCGATATGGGCCAGAGTGGCCTGGATGGCCGCCTGTGCGATATAGATCGCCCTGAGATGATCTGTGCTCCTGTAAGTGAACCTGTACTCATGCTGCGCGGATTTGTTCATGAACAAACCGAGCATGCAGAGTACCAAGAGCAGCACCAGAACTACCGGAAGTACGATGCCTGATCTTTTTTTCATACGTCCCTCCTTATACTCTTTTACTGATTTCTTTGAAAAATTCAACTTCATGAAGCCTCCTGCTTTTTTTCTAGGCCTGTGTCCCTGTAAATGAAGGGAAATTCGTGCTGTGCTGGTTTATTATATGAAAAAACATATTCAGAGAACGAAAAGCAGAGACTGATCGAGCGGGAGCGCAACACCCTTTTTTTCATAATTCGAAACTCCAGGGAGCAATCCCATTTTCTTAATTATACCATAGACTCCGATATTTTGTTACTAAATATTTCAATTATTGCGGTCTTTAAAATCCTTGATTGCACTGTTGAGGTGAGATAATGCGGCTTCCGCAGATCCTGAATATTCAGAGTCAAGCGTATTCATCAATTTCATCAGAAATGTCCTGCCTGACATAAGGCTTTTCAAGGCTTCTGCGGATTCAGGTCCGTTTTTTTGCGATCCGAAGAAATCGACTGATAACTTGTGCAGTTTAAAGTAATTCCGGATTGCACAATTTTTGCAGAGAGGGTCGAAAAACGTGAGATTTGTCCTGTGGAACTGGAAAAGATCCAGATCCTGACAGCCTGCGATCTGAAGAGCCTTCAAGGCGTCCAGGCGCCATTTTGGTTCTGTCGGCTGGGTGAAGTAATGAAGCAGGGTTTTCTTTTGTTCCGGAAAGAAACAGGTTGCCATTAAACGCGGGACTTCTGTTTCCGGGTCTTCGGTGGAATCGAAGGGGATAATGCTCTCGACAGTATCAGTGGAGCAGGCAGCGAAAGTCTTTTTAAAATCCTCCCAGTCTGATCTCTTGACAGCGCTTTTGAAATAGTCGACTGCAGTTCTGATCTCCAGGCTGCCTTTGCTGAATTCGAGTGATAATAAATTCCGATAATGGTATCCGGCGATTTCTGATTCTGAAAGAACATTTCTCGTTTTTAATACCAGGTAGGAAGGAATTCTTAAATCTGTGGATCTCGAGTTGAGATTTTCCCGGCATCTATCCAGGGCTCCGGGATAGCGGAAGGCCAGAATCGGGACCAGCCGTCCGGCAAGCTCTTTAAAGCGGTAAGGTTTGTACAGGGCATCACTTAATACGTTGCCAGGGACCGGATCTAAGATTCCGGAAGTGTGTTCAGCTATAAACAGGGCGTTATTGATTGAATTCAGCGGAGAAGCAGGATCCCATTCTCCAGGGAGAGTTTTAAGTATGGAGCTGTGGATTGCCAGGCTTTCAGGGAATTCCTTCAAAAGTCCGGCATATTGCAGGCGCGGTTCATCAAAACTGCCTTGATGGACCGCATCCTCAATCTGAGCCAGCCTGATTTCGATTTCCAGATTTGGCGAAAGTCCGGGAAATTCTGATTTTCTTCTTGCCAGCAGCTCCAATGCCTGTTGATATGACTTCCGGGAAAGTTCCCTTATTTCAAAGGAGATTATGAATTCCGGGGCTGCTCCTGCCATAGAACTGTCCGGGAAATGCCTTCCCAGTTCCTTCTGCAGCAGATAAGCCTGTTGAAAATCGCGGTTTTCCACAGCAGCCCTGATTTTATCGAATTCACTGGCAGGCGTGCTTTTCAGGCTGAAATATACGATTTCCAGGAGCAGGGCTGAGAATATGAAAACAACGGCGAATTTCTTCATGCTTTGATAATACGCTTTATTTTAGATTATATTGATCGAAAAATTCCTGCGGGATCGGGCTGATCGAGACCACAAAGCAGGCATCCCTATCGATCTGATTTCCGAACTGGCCGCTCATTCTCAGAAGTGTGCTGTCATATAGCAATTCGTTGCTGAGGCTGCCCTTGTTGATCGTTTTAGTGACCAGGTTGCCGTGGAGCTTGATATCGCCGTTGATGCTGTTCTGGGCACAGATGCCTGCAGCCATTTCAGTTCCTGAAAGGTTGGCTGTACCGTTTGTGACAAGGCTGAGAGCAGTAGGCGGCGCAAAGAACGGATTATTTTTGGGAGCATAAATGGAACTGCGCAGGTTCACATCCACTTCACTGTTGCTGGTTCCTGAAAGAAGGCAGCCGGGATGGTTGACAATCAGATTCAGATTTTCCTGTTTTGAAGTCTGAACGATGCCTTCGAGATAGAGGCGGTTTCCGTCGTACAGGGTTTTGTCTGCTGTGAGATCGGTAACTCTGCGCGTAGCTCCGCGCAGGAAATCACTGAATACAAATGAATCACCATTTTGAAAATCAGGTTTGGATTTGAAGTTCTTAAACACATCTATTTTTTCAGGTTTTCCAGTCCAGTTATTCCACCCGCCATTGTCGGTTCTGTATTTTCCTTTGACCTCACCTTCATTTTTCATGATCATGATATCGATGCAGTCCCACCAGCCTTTGACTTCAATATGATGACATTGACAGCAGTTGGGATTTGTCATGCTTGGACAGTTGCAGGGACCCTGCTTGTTCACTACTGCACAAGGGCAAATTCCTGTATCCAGGATGTCTTTTGCTTCATAGCTCATCACTTCCCAGACTTTCCAGACATCTCCATGAATTGTGCACGGTTCGGAACAGTTATGGTAAAACAGGTGGGAGCGTCCGTCGTCCAGACCGAAGTTGAAGTAAAATTTGTTGCCTGATAACTTGTGCTTGTTATCTTTCCATTCGATTCCAGGTCCGCAGAAAGCAGGTTCGACGCCGTAACCGGCACCTGTATCAAGAACACAGTTCGGCTGGCCGCCTACTATGTGAGGACCACCGGCTCCGGTTTGAGGTGAAGAGGCTTGCTGTGCGTTCTGGCACATGCTCAGAGGGTATGTTCCAGGTTGCTGCAGCTGGTCGTCCCAGCCTTCATTGTCTGCCACATAGTTGCTGCTCGGGTCGGGTGAGATTGATCCAGCGTCTGCCTGCCATCCGGGTATCAGGGATTTCGGGGAGTTGGAATCCTGGGGCGAACCTTTAAATAAATCGGAATCCGCATTATTGCGGACTGCTTCCCATCCCATGTGGGTGAAATACTGCTTGTAAAGATGGATTTCCGGCTTGCCGCCGATGGAGATGCCGAGACTCTGTCCATTGTTATCCTGGTATTTCACAAAGAAATGATCTCCTTTGTCAAAATCGGCTTTCCCGCTTTCCTTGACCATCAGCACGTATTTATTGCCTACAGGCCTGATGTCCGCGATTTTGCAGTCGAAACACTGGGTGATTATCTTGGTGAACGGTGGAGCCTGTTTTTTGACGCCTGAGCCGTGAAAAACGACTGTGGCAGTGATGGTTAGCCTCTTGATCCTGTCGCCGCAGAAAGTGCCCTGTCCGTTGACTACAGTACTTTCAGAAAGAGTGGTATTGATGTCCGGAGGGTCGTACCTGGTTTCATCGATCACTCCGGCGTCGGATTTGTTGAGGTCACCGCCCAGGCTGTCGATGGCTGCCTTGTATGTGCCGTCGAGCTGGTTGTAATTGAGAAAATTGGCAGTGGCACCGTCGCTGACAAAGTTATTGCGGATATTGCCTGCTCTGTTCATTTCCTGCAGGAGATTGGCGAGAGTGGCCTGAATCGCGCCCTGGGCGATGTAGAGAGCTCTGAGGTGATCTGTGCTTCTGTATGTGAAGCGGTATTCGTGCTGAGCTGATTTATTCATGAAAAGGCCGAGCATGCAGAGAACTAAAAGTAAAACAAGGACCAGCGGCAGCACTATGCCGGTTTTTTTCATAATTCAATCCCTCCCAGGATCAGGATTCTCCCTTAAATTAATTATACTGCGGAAAAGAGAATGTTGTTACTAAATTGTTTACTTGTGCTGAGCCGGAAATTCCCTGATCCCCGCGTTGAGGTATGAAAGCGCCTCTTCGGCAGGTTTCAGATATTCCAGCTCAAGACCTGCGATGATTTCAGTTAAAAAAACATTTCCGTCCAGCAGATTTTTCAGTGCTTCACTTGATCCTGGTCCGTTTTTTTGGGAAATGAAAAAATCGACTGAAATTTTATGGAGTTTGAAGTAAGCCTGAAAGGAACATGATTTGCAGGCCGGGTTGAAATAAGTGAGATTGACTCTGTGAAATTTGAAAAAATCCAGATCCTGGTAATTTGCCAGTTTCAGAGCTTTTAGCGCATTGTATCGCAATTTAGGTTCCGGCTGGTCAAAGCAGTATAAAAGAGTTTTCCTGATTTCAGGAAAAAAGCAACTCACAAGCACGCGTGAGACTTCAGAGGCCGGGCCATCCAGGTATTCATACGGGACTATGTTTTCGACAGTGTCCATTGACGATGAAGCAAAGGTTTGTTTGAACTTTTCCCAGTCCGGCCTTCCGGATTCCCGATCAAAGTAAGCAATGGCATCGATAATTTCACAGCTGGAAATACCATAATGGATTGTAAGCAGGTCTGCATAATGGCAGGAGGCCTCTTCAGTTTCCGACAGCGCACCCATTTTTTTAAGAAGCCTGTATGATGGAAGCCGATACTTGGAATTTCGATCTGCAATATATTTCCGGCAGACAGGAACTGCCTCAGGGCAGCGTTCTGCCAGGACTTCTATGATCTCTGTAAGAAGGTCTTTGCTGGTTGACTGTTCGAAAAGCGCTCCTGTCAGGATTTCTCCAGCGGTTTTGTCAAGTGTTCCCCCAGTATGCCTGGCCAGGAATAAGCTGCTGGAAACTGAGTATAAAGGGGATTTTGGATCAGTCTCAGCGGGGATACTCCGGATTAACGACCTGCGGATGCTCAGATTTTCCGGAAATTCATTTAACAGCTCTGTATACTGAAGGCGCGGTTTTTCGGAATAGCCGTGAAAGATCGAATCCTCAATTTCAGCCAGCCTGATTTCAATTTTTTTGGATTCCCCTGCAGGCGTGCTTTTCAGGCGGAAATAGAATATTTCCAGGACCAGGGTTGAGATTATTAAAACAACTGTGATTTTTTTCATGTAAAAAGGATACGCTTTTGGAAGTGAATAGTGAATGGTGATTTGGTGAATGGCGAAAGACACTGGAATTTCTAATCACTATTCACTGATCACTATTCACTATTCTTAAAAATACTGTAGCCAAAACCCTATCCATGTTGTAAAATGTACCCATGCACGATCACAATGCCTTTACTATGATGGAACTGCTGCTGGTGATCGCCCTTGTAGGCTTGCTGGCCTATGTGGCTGGCCCGTCAGTTTCCGGCATCCTCGGCGACTGGGAATTCCAGAACGCCAGGCAGAAGCTGGAGGCAGATCTCACCTCTACCCGCTATCAGGCTTATTCCCTGGAAACTCCGGAGATCATCACACTCAATGCTTCAACATATGATCTCTTTGACGGGCGGAGTGTAACTCTTCCTTACGGGGTGACATTCGCTGATCTGACAAGCAGTGAAGTGGCAGTAACTATTCCTCATACAATCACTTTTGATAAATTCGGCGGAATTTCTGATTCCATCGGTTTCAGCCTGCAGAGAGGCGGCACCACAGTGCAATTCTCAGTGAATACACTGGGGAGGGTTACGCAATGAGGGGTCTCAGCCTGATGGAAGTTTTGATCACCATCGCCATAGTTGGAGTGTTCTCCGGGTCATTTCTGGTAGTGCTTGGCAACAGCACAAGGGCAGGCTCCATGTTCTGCGAACGGGTGCAGGGACTGAATTCAGCCAGGGCCAGGATCGCAGAGCTGATGGCAACTTCTGAGACCTCGTTGATCGCTAATTTCATCACAGGAACGACCGAAGTACGCGACCGGGATTACAGCTATTTAAGAAGAACATTAGTCTCTGAAGATGCGAGCAGATTCAGCATCACTGTCGAGGTCACGAACGGCAGCGGGGAAATGGATCCCAGCGGTAACGGCCTGATGAAAAGCGACGGCACCATGGGAGCGAATATTTATGAATTTACATACAGGGTTAAGGGAATGTGAAATGGTGAATGGTGATATAGAAGCTGTTACAAATTCGCAGAATTTGGTTACAGATTCTTACCCACGGAGCATAGCGAAGTGGGAGGGTGATTGGAAAATGATAAAACGTAGGGGCAGACCCCTGTGTCTGCCCATGAATTGGGATTGAATATGAAAATGAATGCCAGGGGATTAACCCTCTTCGAACTGCTGCTGACCATTGCGCTGGTGGGCATTGTCTGCCTGCTGGGCACCCGGATCCTGCAGTCTGGCATTTCAGCCTATGTTCAGTCCTGTGGCATGGTCCAGAGAGGCATGGAAACCCAGATGGCCCTGGAGCGGATCATCAGGGAGATGAAAACCAGCGATACGGATGAGATTATTGTGACAGGCACTAACGAAGTGGACTTCGTGATGCACAGGTCGCCAATCGACACCAAGGAAATTGATTATGAATTTGTGTCTGCCACTGATTCCAATGGATTATTTTCCGGAGAAATCAGGAGGACTGTGAACGATGCTGCTTTCGAAGTTCTTCTCGACAGGGTGACAGCCTTTGAAGTGACCAGGGTTTCCAGCGAATTCTACCTGGTGCGGATAGCAGTGGAAGACGGTTTCGTGAACGTGGATTTCAGGACAGGCGTAGCGCCGCAGCGGTAGAGACGCGCCCATGAAGCCTTTGGCTTCATGGATAAGAGGATCTAACAATAGTAATTGAAGATACTCTACAATTTATCGCGTCTGGGTGAGGAAGATTCAGGTGAATGGTGAATAGTGAATGGTGAAATCGTAGGGGCAGACCCATGTGTCTGCCCGAATTTGCAGGGGTATTTTTAATGAGATTGTGCAGTCGTTTTTTAAGGCAGAATCGTGGCGGCATCCTGGTAATCGCCCTGATCCTGATTTTTGGGGCAGTGATCGCCCTGGTCGGATTCGTGAATATCGCCAGGAATGCTTCTCTTGCCGGCATCAGGATCGAGGAGAAATACCGCAACGAACTCAAAGCTGCAGGTAATTCTTCCTATTTCCTTGGTTCTTTGGAAACCGAATTTTCACCTGCTGCAATGACTTTTTCCACCAGTGAATCCCGCATATCATGGAACAGCGCGAGAGGGAAGACCGATTTTTTCATTCCTGGAATCAGCACCACTGAAATGATCTTTACAGGCAGGGAAGACACGCTGGAGCAGAATATAGTAATAGATTATCAATACCAGCTTGCAGACGGATTGTGGAGGAGTTATGGCACTGAGGAATTCGAACCCCGGATTTTCACCAGTGAAAACGCAGTACTGCCCTCTATTTACAACAAACCGCTTGTGCTGGAAAACGATTTTTCCCTGTCTTACACTCCCTATATTGTTTTAAAAGATGGTGACATTACCAAAGAGAACACTTTTTATACAGTTGATGCTGACACAAACCCCCAGTATCTGCCGCTGAAATTTCTTCCTGATGACTCTTACGCATTCCAATCAGACCGGATCAAGAATTTTTATGTTAAACGCTTCAATTCCCAGCCAGCTGGAACCTTTGAAACAACATATCCGGCTCATCTGACTGGTGAGATTTTAGAGACCTGCGAAAACTGTTATCTTACCAAGACTACTGCTGAAATCTACAGTCATTCCAGAGAAGTGATTTATCTGATCGGCACTTCCATTGAAACAAATACCATTCTCTATGGATCCAACAATCTCGCATCGCATGACAGAAATCTCAAGGTGATTGCCAGTGACATTACATTAAGCGGTGAGATCATACTGGATGTGCAGCAGAATCTGACCGCAGAATGCTATCTGCCCGCTCACCTTACGGCTTATGCCGGTAAGATCGGCACTTATGTTACTGAATCTGGAATCAGTTTCTATGTGACCGATCTTCTGGACGATTTTTATACAAAATATCCCAATGTGATTCTTTATTATGGAAATAATCCGGTGGTAATAGATCTCACTCAGATCGGTGATGCTGCAATTACGAATGGATGTGACACTACTCTGATCGCAGGGAACATCACGGTTTACGGCCCTGAGAGCATGTCGGCCTCACAGCGGCTGAATCTGATCGCAACCGGCAACATCAGCTTTATCTACTCAGGTTCAAAAGGAACTGAATCCGTGGTGATCGAACATAACGGACTGGTCTATGCAGGAGGGGCTGTCAATGTCAGTCTCGGCAACACTCAGACTTTCAATCTCACGGCCCTGTTCCGGGGGGCAGTAATCGCAGACAATCTTACGATCACAAATACAGGAAGTTCGCCCGGCAATAAAGTGATTTTCTCAAGAGTGCCGGACAATATAGGCAGCTCCGAGATCAGCGCAGCTTTCCATTATCAGGCTTTTTTTCCGCCAGTGCCTTGCAGTTTCAAGCGATTACCCAGTGCTCATCATAAGTATTATGAATAATGTTGAATGTTGATGGAGAGTAATATGAAAATAATCGTACTGTTCTTTATGATACTGTTGTTCCTGCTCCCTGCTTTCGCAGGCGACATCTGCACCAAACTCAATACAAATGACGGCTCAAGCGCTTTTAAAATCCAGGATAAAGACAGCAAATTGCTTTTTTCAGTCGATTCCAGCGGCAAGGTTGGGATAGGGACAGGTAGCCCGCAATCGATCCTCCAGGTATCAGGACCAAGTACTGAAGTTTTCTCAGCAACCAATTTGAGCAGTGCATTCCTTGCGCTCACTAATACCAATACTACTACCAACAATTTCAGCAGACTGTTGTTCAACACAATTGATAATAGCGGTGTATTGGCCACTGGAGCCGGGCTCAGCGCCATATTCACGAGCCATACGACCAATGCCGTTTCGGCAGACCTTGCGATTCAAACCAAGAATGCTGGTACAGTTGCAGAAATCGCACGCTTTACGGCAGCAGGCAGCCTCGGAATCGGGATATCTAACCCAGGGGCAAAGCTTCAGATCTCTGCAGGTGATTCATCACTTGCATTATTTGGACCAAATGCCACATGGGGTGGCAAACTTTATGTGGGAGCAGCTACAGATCAGGGGCGAGTAGCATCTACTGCACAGATTATATCCTCAAACGGCAATCTTCATCTTGATTCAGCACCATCATGTAATTTGTATCTGAATTATTTTCAACCAACAAATACTTACCTCAATTACAACGGTGGAAATGTTGCGATCGGAGCCGTGAACCCTGTTTATAAACTACATGTGGCGGGCGATATCTATGCTAATGGAGGATGGCTTAGAACGAGCGGTGCTACTGGATGGTTTAACGAAACCTATGCCGGGGGTTGGTACATGACCGATGCAACCTGGATCAGAGCTTACAATGGTAAATACGTATGGGTAGATCAGGTATTGGGATGCAATACCGGATTGACAGTTGGATATGGTGGTGCTGCTCCCGGTTCGTGGGGTGGTGCAATATTTGCAGGTCCAGTCGCCATTGGAACCAGTAACAATAGTACCGGTTATGCATTATATGTAAATGGGTATGTCTATAGTTATGGATATTATTCTGATGTTAGATTTAAGAAAAACATCACACCCTTATCAGATTCTCTTGAGAAAATTTCCAAACTGCAGGGAATTAACTTTGAATGGAAAAAGGATAAAGTACCGAACAAAATGTTTGAAAGCGGCAAGCGAGTTGGACTGATCGCCCAGGAAGTGGAAAAAATTATTCCAGAAGTGGTGACTACGGACAATGAAGGATTTAAAGGGATCTACTACGAGAAAATAGTGCCTTATTTAATTGAAGCAATCAAAGAACAGCAGAAGGCTATCGATTCCTTGGAGACTGAATTGAAGCGGAGAAACGATGCTCTGGAGAAACTAGCGATTAAATGATAAAAATAACACTGCTTTTATTAGTATCTCTATATTTAATCCCTGTTTTTGCTGTAGACATTTGCACCAGGCTCAACACAAATAACGGAACCAGCGCTTTCAAAATTCTGGATTCTGACAATAAGCTGCTATTCACAGTGGATTCAAGCGGCAAAATCGGAATAGGAACTGGGAGCCCTCAATCGATTCTACATGTTTTAAATCCAAGTGCTGAAGTGTTTGCTGCAAACACTTTGAGAAGCTCTCTTCTGGCTCTCACAAACACTAGTTTGACTAACAACACTTTCGGCAGATTATCATTCAACACCAATGACAATAGCGGTATGACGGCAGCCGGGGCAGGGATCTGCACAATATTCTCAAGTCATACAACTTCCCAGGTTTCCGCAGATCTCGCCATTCAAACCAGGAACGCGGGTGCAGTTATGGAAACTGCACGTTTTACTTCGTCCGGCAATCTCGGAATCGGGATTGTGAGCCCTGGTGCGAAGCTTCAAATCTCTGCAGGTGATTCATCACTTGCACTATACGGACCCAATACCTCAGGCGGTAAACTATATGTTGGAGCTGGTGGAAATCAGGGTGTTGCTTCGACTGCCCAGGTTTTATCCACAAATGGTAATCTTCATCTGGATTCTGCGCCCGCATGCGGTTTGTACCTTAATTATTTAAATCCGACCAATACTTACATTCATTACAATGGAGGCAATGTCGCTGTCGGCGGAGCAACGACAGGGTATAAATTGACTGTTAACGGGGAAGTTTATGCAAATGGTGGGTGGCTAAGAACGAGCGAAGGTGCAGGATTTTATAATGACAGCTATGGCGGGGGCTGGTATATGTCAGATACAACTTGGATTAGAGCATATAATCCAAAATATGTTTGGATTGACCAAGTGCTGGGATGCAATGCCGGATTAACCGTAGGGTATTCAGGTGGAGCTCCAGCTTCGTGGGGTGGTGCAATCTTTGCAGGTCCTGTAGGTATCGGAATGCAGAATAATGCCGGGTATACTTTGCAGGTGGCTGGCTACATTTACAGTCCCTATGGGGGTCATTCTGATGTCCGGTGGAAGAAAAATATTACTCCTTTGACAGGTTCTCTTGGTAAGATTTGTAAACTGGAAGGAGTCACCTATGAATGGAAAAAAGAGGAAAATCAGACTAAAGGGTTTGAAACAGGCACTCGGGTTGGGTTGATCGCTCAAGAAGTGGAAAAGATTATTCCTGAATTAGTGACTACAGATAAAGATGGATATAAAGGGTTGTATTACGAAAAACTTGTACCTTTATTGATTGAAGCGATTAAAGAGCAGCGAAAGAAGATAGAATCGTTGAAAGTTGAATTGAAGCGGCAGAACGAGATCCAGGATCAGCTCGCAGCGAAGTAGAAGAAGATGGAATCTTGTAAAAGAACCTATGGCGATTTAATTTACACCAGCCATATTCAGTGAAGGGTGACAGAAAGGACTTGTTTCAAATACGGCATAACAAGAGATGTTAGATCAATCGTTGTTGAGGGGAAAATGGAAAAAATAACACTGTTCATGATGATAACGTTGATTCTAATCCCTGCTTCCGCAGGTGACATCTGCACCAAGCTCAATACAAATGACGGATCAGGTGCTTTCAAAGTGCAGGATAAAGACAGCAATCTGCTGTTCTCGGTAGATTCCAAAGGCATTAACCCGAGTGTCCGGATAACTGCCGCAAGCGCTGACGGCGGGCAGCTGGAATGGAGGAGTACAGGAGTCACCAGGCATTTCAATCTCGATCAGGTCCAGGATGGTACTGCTCCACGCTTCAGAATATTTACCGAAGACGATCTGCTGGATGCCAACGGGCTCGAACTGTTAACAATAAGGAACAACGGCAATGTCGGGATCGGCGTTCCCACTCCCAACACCAGCCTTGAAATCAGTTTTGATTCCCCAAATTCTACTCTAACTGGCAGAACCGCATATGGTGGTCTGCATTTCAAGCAGAGTACCACAGCCGACGATTTCGTCGGAATTACCACTTCCGCTACAGACAGCGGCACTCAGGGCGGAATTCTCTTTCAGGGCAGCGGGGCGTATGGAACAAAGATCCATTTTCTCACTACCAACATATATACCAGCGGCATGCAGGACAGAATGGTGATAGACCATCTGGGCAATGTCGGGATCGGGTCTATCAGCCCGAGTTCTGCTCTTGAAATAAACAGAACTGCTGCAACCCCGATGCTAACAATGTATTCAAACAGGTTGAGCGATTCCTCTGTGATGGAAAACAGAATTTTATTCGGTGGACAGACCAATTCAGGCTGGTCGACTCCAAATGGAGCCGGCATAGATTTCCACGTCAGCTATCCTGCAGCAGGTGCAAATGCCTCGCTAAATCTATGGGCTTATCCACAAACAACAGCCTCTCCATCTTTAACAATTAATGGAGGAAATGTGGGTGTCGGGAGAACACCGACATACAAGTTGGATGTGAATGGACGTATAGCCGCTCGTTGTACCGGAGCTTCGGGTTGGGGTGGAACATATTTGGGCTTGTTTGCCGATGTTGGCGATTTACCTGGCTATCCGACCAGTATTTATCAAGTCATCAAAACAGATGGATCCTATATAGGATTCTCCATAGGGGGACTTTATTCATCATATATAGATGTAAATGGTTATTATACACGAGTTTCAAGTCGAACTATGAAGGAAAATATTATGCAGACTGACTATCAGCAGATTCTAAACAAACTCGAAACTTTAGAAGTATCGAAATGGAATTTCACATCTGGGAGTGATTCTGTCAAGCACATAGGCCCTTTTGCTGAAGATTTCTACGCGACTTTTGGCCTGAATGGTACTAATGAAACCAAGATCTCTGATGGAGATCTATCCGGCATTGCCCTTGCAGGAATCAAAGGACTTATCGAAAGAGTTAAGAAACTCAATCGCGAGGTCAGCGATCTGAAAGCGGATAATGAAGCGCTGCGTAAAGGTATTGAAGAACAAAAGCAAGATCATGAACTATTTGCCACGCTTCAGAAACGACTTGATGCCCTTGAAGTAAAATCGAAGTGAGTATTTTTTTTCGTATCCCAGAAGAAAATCGGGAGCGGAAAACATTAGGATGCGAATGAATTATTACAGCAGTAAACATTTTAGTTACTATTCAGCAATACATTCCGGAGGATAAATGAAGATAATCACACTGTTGCTGTTAGTAATGATGTTCATTATACCTATTTTCGCAGGGGACATCTGCACCAGGCTCAATACGAATGACGGATCAGGAGCTTTCAAGGTACTGGATTCGGACAGTGCATTATTATTTTCAGTCGATTCCAAAGGATTCGCCAATCTGAAAGGTGGCTTAAGGCTTGATTCTTCAGGTGCCAAAGCCACTACTCCGGAGGATTTGATAGTGGATGGCAAAGTTGGCATTGCAACCACCACATTGCCTGCCAAACTTTCTCTGGGAAGCGGTGAAATTGCCATACCTTCAGTGAGCGATGTCAACAGCGCGTATACAAGAATAGGTATTGACAGCAGCTGGGTGCAGTATTTTGCCAACAATGCGTATGTCACGACCGGCAGCACCTATAACTATGTCAATACCGCAGGGTATGGCGGGCAGGCTGCCAGACTAGTGTTATCCAACGGGGAAGCTTATATAGAAACTGCGAGTGGAGGCGTAAATCCCATTGCCTGGCGAAGGGATCTGAAGATTGACAATGCTGGAAGGGTTACAAAACCATATCAACCAGCTTTTGTGGCAAGATTCAGCGGCACAAACAACCCCGGGAGTTGGGTGGTCTGGAACATAGTGGAGACCAATATCGGCAATTGCTATAACAGCAGCAACGGAAATTTTTATGCGCCTGTGGCAGGCATGTATGTCTTTGGATTCAATCTTCTGCTGCCATATGCCGGTTCCCAGGAATACAGATATGCCTTTTATAAAAACAGTGCCTTATACAATTGTATAATCGGCTACAAGAATTATGACTATTATCTGGCTTATTATTATGGTACAGGCTTCTCCTACTGGCAGACGTTACAGGGAACGATAACCGTTTATCTGAACGCCGGGGAATACATCGGCATCTTTTACGTGTCGGGAACCGGCGCAACTTATAACGACCCGAATTACGATTGTTTCTGGGGATACCTGCAGGGTTGAACGATTTTATCTATAGTCTTCAGCTAGAAGAGACAGGTGCAAACACTTGGAATATGTAGTTACATCCCGGAGGATAAAATGAAAAAAATCTTACTGCTCATAATGATAACTCTGTTCCTGGTTTCTGCTTTCGCAGGCGACATCTGCACAAAATTGAACACAAACGACGGCACATCCGCTTTTAATGTGCAGGATTCGGTTGGAGCAACCATATTTTCGGTAGCTTCGTCAGGAGAAGTGGGTGTGAAATTAGGCGATGGAACCAGCGTCAGTAAGTTGCTGCTGGACGGAAAAGACATCAAACTGAAGATCATGGCGCATGATGAGGATAAAAAGATCTGGATTCAGTCCGGCCAATCATGGGGAACAAATACTGAAGCTGCGGATATATATTTTACAGGTATCAATGGCAGTCCTGTTCAGATGATCATCAAAGGCAATGGCAATGTAGGGATCGGGACAGCGGCCCCGGTAAGTCACGTTCCCTCCCTATTGGTGGAAACTCTTTAGCCACAGTAGCCGCAGGCACTCATACAATAAAAATTCGATGGTGTTCACAATCCGGAACACAAGCACTCATGTATTCAGCATCATACCCGGATCTTTACGGATGCACATTAACAGTGATGGAAATTGCTCAATAGGGGTGGAATCTGGGTGAGATCTGGGGTCAGGTGGGATCTAGAGTCATGTCTTGAAAATCGGGTGTTGTATTCAGTGATAGTTGGTAAAAGGATCATCTTATTACACGCATTTCTGAAAAAGACCGGCAAAACACCTGATAAAGAAATAAATAGAGCCAGTAGAAATTTTGAAGAATTTATATCAAGGGAGGCAGACTTATGAAGAAGAAAGATTATGCGGCTTTTAAGGAAGAACAACTCAAAGATCTGGAGTTCAAGGAAATGTATCTGAAAGAAATGGAACTTCTGCGCTTGGCGTATAAGTTAGCTAAACTGAGAAAAGAAGCTCATCTTACCCAGGCAGACCTTGCAAAAAAAACGGCACTACCCAGAGTGTCATAGCCAGGCTGGAAAACGGCAAACAGAATGTCAGCTTTTTTATGCTGCAAAAAATAGCCGACATTTTCGGAAAAAAACTGGAAATCAGGTTCTCTAATTTTTCTCCGGCTTGAAGTAACGGTGGACAGAAAGGGACCGTGTCTTGACAGGCTGTTGACAATTGACATTGTCATTTTTTAGAACAGATGTAGTTCGCTTAAAATCTATCCAGCCACTGCATATTCGAAGGAGCGGGGATTCTCCATTCTTTTGGAGGCTTTTAAAATTTCCAGCCCTACGATGTTACCGTTTTTATCATAATCAATAATCACACCCGGTTTGTCTTCATCGCTTTCTTCGACAGATTCGTTACTTAGTAAGATTTTCAATACATCAACATCCGGATCGTAAATCACTTTCATGATGTCCTCCAATATTTTTCAAATTTGCTGGTCCTGTAAACAGTTATAATTTTAATCGGATCTAGTGTGTCATCAACGATCACCCTGACAAGGTACATTTTTTGATTCTCAAAAATAGCTTTCGACTGATATGCCTTTAATCCTCCATATTCATTGACAATCTGATCAGGAGTTGCAAGTACTGCTTCAACCATGCTTTTAGATATCCCTCGATTCTGCATTTCCAGCATGGCATGGGAGGAAAAGATACAGTTCATAATATGAGTATAACATATATTTGAATCCGGCAGGAAGAGAATTAAAGCGCGGAAACTGGGTTCAGGACTTGAAAATTAGCGTCAATTAGGAACGGAAATAGCTGACGCCCTGAATAATTGGCATGTCATTTTTGAAAACTGATTAAATCCGTTTTGTTTATCCAGCCCCAGAATACTCGGATAAGGTGGTTACTGTCAAAACAAATCTTTCTTTAAATTAAAGAAGAAATATGATATTGTTTCTTTATTATGAGTAAAGAATTACTAAAAGAAATCATCCGGGATTTTCATCAGTCGGTTTTTCCTGATGTTGAAACCAGGAATTTAACAGTCCCCACAGACAGCGGAAAAATCGTGACAATCATCGGCCCGCGTCGTGCCGGGAAGAGCTATTTTCTTTATTATCTGATGAAAAAACTCCGGATACCCAGAGAAAATCTAGTTTACATCAGTTTCGAGGACGAGCGCCTTGACCTGAAAACCGAAGAATTGGATTTGATCTTGCAGGCTTACAGGGAATTGTATCCGGAAAATGATCTCTGCAAGGTGTTTTTTTTCTTTGATGAAATCCAGAACATTGATCACTGGGATAAATTCATCAGAAGGGTTTACGATTCGATCAGTCGTCACATTTTCATCACAGGATCAAATTCGAAATCACTCAGCCGCGAAATATCTACTGCTTTGCGCGGCAGGACCATCTGTTACGAACTTTTTCCCCTCTCCTTTCCGGAATATCTTTCATTCCACAAGGTCGGAATTGAAATTCATTCCTCGAAAAACAGAAGCCTGATAATCCGGCATTTTCAGAAATACCTGCGCTACGGAGGATTTCCTGAACTGATCAGATTCGAAGATAACCTGAAGGACAAAATTCTTCAGGAATATTTCAACACCATGCTTTTCAGGGATATCATAGAAAGATATGAAATCAAGCAGATTTATGTGCTTAAATATTTCATAAAAAGACTTTTTTCTTCGACAGGCCGGGAATTTTCGATAAATAAAATATTTAACGAGCTGAAATCACAGGGCATAAAAATCGGAAAAAATCTGTTGTATGAGTTTCTGGAAAACCTGGAAAATATATATCTGATGCTCATTTTGAAAAGATACGATGAGAAAATAACCAGACTCGAACTGGCAGAGAAAAAGATCTACTGCATTGATAACGGCATTTTACAGGCCGTCAGTTTCAGATTTTCGAAGGATTCGGGTAAAATTCTGGAAAATCTGGTAGCCATTGAACTGAAGAGAAGGCATAAAAATGTGTATTTTGCCAAAAACCACAGCGAATGCGATTTCATTGTTTCTGAGCGCGATGGAATAATCGCTTGTTACCAGGTTTGTTCAGTAATGAATGATCCTGTTACAAGGGATAGAGAGATCAAAGGCCTGATCAACGCGCAGAAAAAATTTGGCGGTGCTGGTTTTATTATCACTGAAAACGAAGAAGAGGTGATCAAAACCCCTGAATCCAACATTATCGTGATTCCAGCCTATAAGTTCTTAATCTTCCCTGAAAAATACCGGTAGCGTAAAGGCTGAACTTACCCTGCAAATCCAGCGATCAACTGGTGCAGGCTGTGCGAGAAATAGTGCGAGAAATAGGGTCTGGTCTTTAAAATTAGCGTGAATTACGGATCTGAAATAGAGGACGCTCCAGAATAAATGACTATATTTTATTTGGGTAATAACGATGCCAGGCTTACACTTTGAAAGTATGAAAATCACTGGTTTAAAAGGAATCCTCAGGCGGACACCGTCAAAAAATTTAAACAAATTCGTTTGACTTTGACGATGGGAATGCTATAATGCGACAGGGTTGAACGGATTGAACTGTAAAACCCGTGTTTAATTTAATAGTATGAGAGTATACTTAGAATAATAGGCAAAATAAGCATACTAAATAAACCGACAAGGTAAGCCAATGCCAAGTTTTTTCAAGAAGTCCAATGACAGGATTGCGCTGGAAATCAGCCCTGACGGAGTTCAGCTCCTTTATTTCAAAGGCGGCAGATTCGCCCGGGAAAAGACAATTGTTTTCTCTGAAAATGTCCGCGGCAATGAATTCCAGGAAGACAATCTTGTGCACCTGATGTTTGAGGAATTCAAGAAGGAAGCAAAGGTCGAGGAAACCTTGCCAGTCTCTCTGGTTGTGGAGAAAAACAGCTTCAACCTGCGCGTGGCAGAGCTGCCGAGCGTCAGTGAAGCCAAACTGCGCTCCCTGATTTTCTGGGATCTGGCTACTTATTTCAATTTCGACACTACCGAAATATACTGGGACTTCAGTGTGCTCGAAGACCTCCGCAACGGCAACAGCCGCGTTCTGATCGGAGCTGTGAAAAAGCAGGAATGGGACCGCATCTCTGCGATCGTAAAAAGTTCAGGATTTGCGCTGTCAGGGCTGGAATCTCCAATCTCATGCTTCCAGACCCTGTTCGACAAGACAGGCGAAAGCCAGGGCCAGGTAGCTGCCGTTTATTTTTCTACAGACAGCGCTCTCTGCTGCTTCATGGTGAACAATGTGCCGATCTTCTTCCGTGAACTCACTTATAATCTGGGCGACGATGACAGTGTGAACCGGCTGCATGAAAAATGGGACCATACCCAGGCCTTTTTCCAGGCCAATTTCCGTTTCTTCGTCAACAAGGTCTATCTCTGCGGCCGCGTGCCTGAAAACATTTTGAGTACCCTGGAGCAGATCTTCGGCAAGGGTGTAAAACTGATCTCCGGACTTCCGGAAGCAGGAGTCAGCGAATACAGACTGCTTCCCCTTGCAGCCTGCGCCTTGCGCGAGAAACCGCTTTTCCCGGTCAGCCGGCTTACCGCTGAACTGGAAATGCCGGCCAAGGAACGGGATCGGATGCGCCTGGAACTTCCTAGGGTGGCAGAGATTTATGTGCTGCTCGGAACTTTGATCCTGCTTATCGCCTCTTACCTCTCCCTGCATTTTTATAATGTCTGGCTGTCCAGGGAAATGGTGCGTTCTTCCCAGGTCTGCCAGCGCTATTATCCCCTGATCCAGAAGCTCAATGAGGTGCAGGTACAGAAAGAAAAGCTGGCAGTCAAGGAAAAACAGCTGCTGGCTCTCTCTAACACCAAGAGTGGAGTCGTTGATTTACTGACCGAATTGTCTAGCAGGCTTCCTGCTACAAGCTGGATCAGCAGCCTGAATGTTACCAGCGCGGGCAATGGCCTGAAAATCCAGTTCACAGGAAGTGCAGGGGATTATGACAGCCAGATGAATTTCCTGGAATCTCTGAAATCATTAAAGAATATCAGGGAATTGAATCTGGACAGTATCCGCCAGAGCAACAAATCCGGCAGCCTCTGGGATTATTCCATTTCGCTCAGGATTCAGGAGGCATTGCATGAATAAGAACAGGAGAGACAAAATCCTTCTGTACATCATCTTTGCCTTGATCGTAGTGGTGTTCGTACAACGGCTGTTTTTCAGGCCTCTTTATAAAGATACAGTTGAACTCAAGTCAAAAATAATGGAAATTAATGCTCAGATCGCCAATGCCAGGACCAAGGTGAATTCCATGCCTGAACTCCAGAATGAGCTGGATTTGCTCAACAGCCATGTGGCTGAAATCAACAAATCCATCTTTGCAGGCAATGAGTTCCAGCTGATCAAGAAAATCTGGGAAATCGCAGGACAGACGAATCTTATGATCAAGGAAATGACGCCTGTCGGAGTTTCTGAGACCGACATTTCCAGGGATTCCAATTATTCCCTCACTTTCACGGCCAGCTATCTGGAATTTTTCAATTTCGTACGTTTCTGTGAGCTGTTGCTGCCTGTGAATCTCCAGGTGACTGATTTTAACCTCGTTTCCAGCGGAAACAGGGAAAACGGACAGCTGAAGATTGTCGTCAAAGTGGTCAAGGAGTGACAATGCCTAAAAAAGCTTTGATCCTGATTTTGATAGTACTGGCTCTGATATTCTTTCTCCGGAAATCAGGCAATAAAGATGAAGTTGTTCTGCCCTTGCTGATGGCAGAGACTCCTGCCCGCGAAAATACTGCTCCATTGCAGGTGGCAAAACTTGAAGCCCAGGTGATCAGGGATGTTTTTCAAATTCCTGATCAATACAGGGAAAAAATAGCGGTTGCAGTTCCTGCTGCAGTGAATAAAGCACCTGAATCCGCAGGAATCAAGCCTGTCCTGAATGGTATTTTTCTTGGGACCAGGCATTTTGCTGTGATCGACGGCAGCATCTATCAGGAAGGTGATGATCTCAATGGCAGGAAGATCCAGAGCATCGAAAAGACGGGTGTGAAACTGGAAAATGGAGATACCATCAATGCGGAGTAAGAGTAGAGATTGTAATAAACAAGGAGAGAATATGCTCACGAAAGCGGCACTGGCATTTACGGCATTGTCTGTGTTGGTTATTTACGGATGCACCGGGGGAAACAGCGCTACAGCACTTTACCCGGCTGCGGACTTTTCCGTTGAGACAAACTCTGCTGCAGGAATTCTGCACCCTGACACGATCGAAGCAACCGTTGCCAAACTGCCGGATGCTTCTTTCACTTTCTACTCCAGGACCTCTTTACCGGGTAAACTGATCCAGGCCAAATGGAATTATTTTTCCGGTGCCACCAATATTAACCTGGCGCTGGGACTGCCTGCTGGCGGCCTTTCTTCAAACCTGAACTATACCATCCCTGGAAATTCTTATAAGTCACCGTCAACGCTTACAATTTCCTGTTTCACACCCGGGATTCTGGCGAAAATGGTGAATTTGACCACAACAACCGCCGACGATGTCGACCCTGTCAAAGTAGTATTCGTTTTCAGCATGTCCGACAATCTGGATAGATATGCAGCCCCTGCAGAATGCAATGTCTTTTTGACTACAGCGGTTAAATAATGAAGGTAACAGTTCTAAGGAGGACATCCATGAAATATAACTCAAAACTGACGGTGCTGATCATACTTTTATTTACTGCAATCTCGATGGCCGTCGATCTTGACAAGCAGACGGTCACCATGGAATTCAAGGATGTCGATATCCAGACCGTACTTCAGATATTCGTGAAAGAGAAAGGTCTCAACATCGTCGCAGGGGATGATGTGAGGGGAAGAATTTCAGTCAGCCTTAACAACGTCACTCTTAAGAGAGCGTTGGAAGCGATTCTGGATGTGAACGGTTTCGGTTATTCGTTAGAAGGAGATATCGTCAGAGTGTTCAAGCAGGGTAATGAACACCGGGTGAATGAGATTGTAAACCTGCAGAAGTTGGATGCGGAACAAGCCAAGAATCTGATGGCGAGCCTGCTCGGACCAGGCGGTACGATCACAGCTGATGCGAGCACCCGAAGCCTTCTGATCGTGGACACTCCCGACCGGATCAGGAACATCAGAGAAACAATCTCCAGCCTGGAAGGAAAAGTCATTCCTTCTTTCGCAGGCACCAAAGAAGGAACGATCACTCCCTTTATCGGCATCCCGAATACCGTATCTGTGGGTAAAGAACTCCGGATCATCCCCATCAAACTGGGCAATGCAGCCGAAATTGCACTCATGATCAAACCTTTGCTGTCATTCGACGCTGTCATCCTGACTGACGAGAAAACCAATACTCTGTTCATCACTGACAGAAAACAGGCGATCGATTCTGCGGCCTCAGTAATCAGTTATCTTGACAGGAAGCCCATGCAGGTGATGATTGAAGCCAAGATCATGGAAGTCGCGCTCAGCAAGTCAGACACCATGGGAATGGACTGGTTCTGGCATAACATCATGACCGGAGTGTATGATGCTGCCGGGAATCCCGAAGACCTCGCTTCACTTGCCGTCAAGATCCCTGCCGCTGTGCTTGATCCCAGAAATCCGGGCGGCACAATCCGTTTCGGGACCATGGATTCCAGAAATTTCAACATGGCCCTGAAAGCGCTTTCTACTAAATCTGATGCCAAACTTTTATCAGCCCCCAAAGTGGCTACTCTGAATAACTGCTCAGCTGAAATCGAGATCAACAGCAGATGGCCGAAGCAGCAGCAGCAGACCACCACCAGCGCGGGTAACGCCCCTCGCGATACAGTCACCTACGATTTTGTGGATGTTCCGATCAAACTGAATGTAGTGCCCAAGATCGGGGAAGACGGCTTCATCAACATGCAGCTTGAGATCCAGGTGGACAATGTGGTGGAAATTGTGGATGTCGCGACCAACACCCCGCGCATCACTTCCAGAAGAACCACAACCATGATGCGGGTCAGGGACGGGGACACCATCGCCATCGGCGGTCTGATCAAGAACGATGTGCTGAATAAAACAAGTAAAGTACCTGTACTGGGCGATCTTCCCCTCATTAAATCAATGTTCAGATCCACTGCGCAATCTCTGGAAAAAAGCGAATTGATTATATTCATTACTCCTGTGATCATGGATACTGGAATTGATCAGAGAGACATCAAAGTCAAAGATGCATTACGCAAAAAGATCGAATCCAGCCTGAAAGATGAACCGCTGGATAAAAGCCCGCTCCGCAAGGAAGAAGTACAAAAACTGGTGGACGAGCTCAAGTCTGATTTGCATTAGGCTGTTGAAAAGCGGTCATCTGCGTTGTCGCGCTCTATCCGCCTCGTTCACCGTACGATTAGTACGGCTCACTTCGTCGAATTTCGCGCTTCTAGCATCTGACCGCTTTTGAACAGCCTAAATTGTTAGCGTCTTTTTCCGGAGATAGGGAGATAAGTATGGTGTCCCCTTATCTCACCTTTTAGCTCAAGACTTTTGAAAAAGGCTACTAAGCCAGGCAGTTCAAAAACTGCCAGATGCAAGGCGCACGATTTCGCGCAAAGCGAGCTGTATCTAGTGCATCTAAACCAATGCAAGCATTAGTCAAGATGCACTTGAAATGTACAGTAAGCTGCGCAGGATGAGTGCAACGAAGCAGATGGTAGTTTTTCAGCTGCCTAGGAAGTGGAAGTCATGCTGCTGGGTACTGTTGTCAATGAGACGTATCCAGTGCAGCTGACGCGGTTTTGATTGGCATCAGTGCCATAGAAGGTGACTACTGCTGAAACAGGGGAGAGCAGATCGACTTCCCCGCTGTTGTAAGCTTTGTCTGAGGGATGGATTTTATAATAGACGTCCCTTGAATACACCGGGATGGTGAGAGAGAGGTCAGTGCTCGTCGTGAGATAGGCCGACAGTTTCCCCATCACTTTCAGGGAGTTGGTAGCCAGGCCGACTTTGGTATAAAGGAGTACGCCGGCTTCATCCAGATAGTCCACTGAATAGCCGTCGATGAAAACATTGGTGCCTTGAAGCAGTTTCAGCGTCACTGAAGTGGAAGGCAGAACCGAATTGATAGTCAGCCCGTCCTGGGATGGGACCGGGGCCAGGACACTTGAGCCTGTACTGACTACAATCATTTTCGCATCAGGACTGAACGGAGAATGTCCGCAACCCAGAATCAACAGAATCGCGGTCAGGAATCCGAATGACAGATATTTTAGCGACGGTTTATTCAAAATATTCGCTGATTTCATAGGGATTACCCTCCTCATAGTCCATGATCGTCGGAGTGATGAAAATAATGGTCTCCACCCGGTTTTTCGTCATCGAATTGAAGGTGAAAAGCCTGCCGATACCGGGGATATCACCCAGAAGGGGCAGCTTGTTTTCCACATGGGATTTGGTTTCCTTGACCAGACCGCCGATCACCATTGTATCGCCGTTCCTGACCAGCACCTGAGTGTCGGCTTCCGTAGTTCCAATGATCGGTTCGCCGGTTGACTGAACCACGCCGTTCTGCTGGGATATTTCAGGGTGAACCTTGAGAGTGACGTAATTATCTGAGCTGATGGTGGGAGTGACTGTAAGAGTGATTCCCACATCTTTGAAGGTGACCTTGCTGGTGGTGCCTGTGCTTGTAGTAGTGGTTTCCTCGAATGGAATTTTTTCGCCGATCAGGATCTTGGATTCGACATTGTCGAGGGTGGTGATGGTCGGGTTGCTGACCACCTTGATATTGGAAATTGTCTTCAGAGCGTTCAGGAGAGATGTGAACTGTTCATTGTCGAGTGTGCCGAACTTGAAGGAGAATGTGAAATTGTTGCTGGCTTCCGGGAAGAGCAGGGTTTTCATCGTGTTTTCCTGGTCAAGCGCTTTATTGGTGTTGTTCTTGGGCACCAGCTTGGTCCAGTTGACTCCTTCGCTGTGCTTATCATCCAGTGTGACCTCGATGATCTTGGCTGTAATTACAACCTGGCGGTTTCTGGCGTCCAGGCGTTTGATGTATTTCTTCAGAGACAGGATATCTGCCGGTTTCCCGGAAATGATCAGGCTGTTGGTGCGTGCATCGCTGGATATCTGCAATTTGCTGTATTCATCGTGCTTCTTGAAGACGTCGCTCTGAAGTATGGAAACGATGTCTACAGCCTTGGCATAGCGCACATTGTAGATTTCTGTCTGCAGCTGCTTCGATTCAGCAGGAAGGTCGAGTTTCTTGATGTATTCGGCAATTTTATCGATGTTTTCCTGATAATCGATCACGATGCTGGTGCTGTTCTGGGAATTTACCTGCAGTATGCCTTCCTGTGATTTAAGGGTGGTGAGGATCGACTCGATGTCTTTGGGATCGACATACTTGAAAGAGAAAACGTGCAGGATTTTCCTGGTTTTATCGGATTCAATGTCGATCTCAGCGATCAGCTTCTGCATCTTCCTGATGTTTTCGATAGCGTCTGTAACCAGGATCGACTTGGTTCGTTTGTCGATCTTGACAGAGCCGGTGCGGCCCTTGAATGCATCGAGCAGCAGAACGACCTCACTGGCTTCGGCGAAATTCAGCTTGATAATTTCAGTGACTTCGCGGGAAATCGGGATCACAGTCACAATTTTCTGTTCAATCTGAAAGTCGAATTTATTGGCTTCAGCCAGGGATTTTAGAATTTCGATGATGGTCTTGTCTTCGACCTGGATGTTGATTTTCCCTTTAACGTCCACACCTGTGACCAGGCTGTAAGTGGTGTCTTGAAACAGTGCGGTCAGAACCTGGGGCAATTCGGTGCGGACAAAGTTGAGCGAGACTTTCTGATTAAGCACTGGATCGTTCGGATCGAATTTCATGAGCAGAGCCGGTTTTTCGGGAACTGCATTAGGCAGTTCCGTCATAAGTTCGATGGTGGAAGGAGATTGAAGCTGAGGCATCGGTGCGGCTTTCAACGGTTTTTCGAGACTGGTGCCCTGCTTTGAATCTGTGATTGCACGCTCCAGGAATGTTATCTTGCGGGTCAATGAATCGATCCCGAATGAATAAAGCAGTTCGAGTTCCTCTGAAAATTCCTGGGTGAGCTTCTGAAGGCCTTCCAGAAGTTCAGTGGAAACAGTCGAGACCTGTTCGCGGGTCATGCTTTCCAGATTGGACAGTGAAACTGCGAGCAGTGAAGCAACTTCGCGCCTGGTCAGTGTGATGCCCGGCTGATAAAGGTCGCCTTTTTCCCCAAGCAGATTTTCCGTTTTCAACCCTTCCAGGATTTTATAGGAGTAATGCGACTGCGGAACAGGGTCATTGATGCCAGCTGCCGCCATCGTGAACAAGATCAGGAGCAGTATTAAACTACATCTCATTTTCGGCACTCCCTTCGAGCGGAAATTCATATTCCAGCCCGTTTTTAAGCAGCACGATCCTTTTGATCTCGATGAGCTTGATCAGGCCACCGCACAGTTCATCGCCCACCTTATATAACTTATCGTCAATCAGCGCCTGAAAGCTCTCCTTTTTTTTAATGATCCCAAGCAGATTGATCTTGATTACTTCGCGCTCGACCTTTTTCTCTTCCTTCTTTTTCTCTATGATTAAATGCTCCATGGTAGACCATTTGCTGGTTCCATTGTCATTCTTGGCTATTGCTCTCATCAACAGTTCGCCCTCAATCAGATTGTCGAAAATGTAGGGTGATTTCAGATCTGTTTTCAGATCCCCGTTGATCTCGAAATCATATGATTTTGCTTGCAGAACAGGTGCCCAGCTCACCACGAACCTGCCGTCCTGGTCGGGGTTCTCGTATTCCGTGATTTTGAGCAGCGGGGCATTGAGATCGATCCGTTCCTGGAAAATATTCCGACCGAAACTCTGTTCGAAAGCGAAGATATCTTTCAACTCGCTTGAAATAACTACAGGTGTGACTGCTGATGCTTCGACTGTCTTGCCGACGACCAGATTCGTTTCAACGGTAGTTTTTTTGGTCACAGGCTGCACAGCTGTTTCCGAAGTTTTGACCTGGGCCACTTGCGGAAGCTTTGGGGGCTTGGTGTCGGAAACATTCGAAGGCGGCGGAGGTACTGGAGGAGTGTTGACGGGTATGGCAGCACCGGGCTGCACAGGCTTCATTAAAAGCAAGGCGCACACGAGCATCGCAGTCAGCGTGGCCAGAATGAAAAAGATCAGTTTGATCTTATTCATTGGACTCACCCATTACGACTACCAGTTTAAGTTTGCATTCGATGGCGCCGGTATTCATGGAATCTGTATCCAGGCTGAGACTGTCCACTATGATTATGTTTTCGATCTGGTTCAGATAAAAAAAGAATTTGGCTATGTCGATGAACTCTCCGGACATCTCGATGAAAATCGGCAGTTCCAGCCAGGTGATCTTATCCGGGGTTTTCTGCGTGCCGGGTTGTTGTACAGTCAAGCGCTGATTGGGAACGGATGATGCACCAGAAGGTGATGGAGGGGTGCTTCCAGAACCGGGTGGAGGTGGAGGCGGAGGTGCGGATTGCTCTGAACTAGAGGAAACCGGTTTCGGCGGGCTTGGCTTGTCGGAAGCTTCGGAAATTTTTTCGTTTTTCTGGATTCCGCCCTGTTTGATGCTGTTCAGATAGATTTTCATCCTCGGCTTGGAGGCGATCTGGGTGATCTTGTCCAGGAGGACGGGTATATCTTTGCGCTCTATCTTGTATTCTTCAAAACTCTTAAGCTTTTTTTTCAGCGTTTCGATCTTGGAATTCAAGTCAGGGATATCGAATCGTTTCAGCTCTTCCTGAGTAGTCTCAAACTGGCGGCGGTTATTGTCCGAATTGCTTTTGACTTTCCGGATATCAGAGTTCAGTGGAAGCAGGAAAAAGGACAAGTAGCAGAAGATAAGGATGAAAATGCCGGAAAATCCGCCCAGGATCAGCTTGTCATTTTTCATAATTAATATTTTTCAGGCTGCCCTTCAAAGAAAAGAGCAGTTTCCTTTTTTTATTCTGGGCTGCATTTCCTTCTGAAAACATTGTGTCTTCAAGCGCGACCTCGTCGCTGAAATACTTGTTTTTGCCGAGGTCGATCGCAGCCATAGTCGCCATGTTCGTATCTCCGGTCTTTCCTGAGAGTGTGAAAGAATAATTACGGTTCTTTTCCATCTTGAAGTTCAGCGAATCCACTATCACTTCTTCAGTAAAAGTATGTGAAAGCGAAACCATGATTTCGGACCAGTTGCGCTTTCCCTGGAAGATGCTGGCTTTTTCGCGCACCTTTATTTCCAGGTTCTTGAATTCATTTCTAAGAGCAACTGCTTGCTCCAGTTTTGTGGATAGCTGGTTGAGGTTGGTCGAGTAATCTGCGGACTTGCTTGAATAGTAAATCTTGGATGTATTCAGAAACAGATAAGGCACAAGCATCAGAATGAAAAGTCCGGCATAGATGACAGTAAAAAGCAGCTTCGGATTCGGGATCATCTTTTCCAGACGGATCATGATTTCTTTATAGAAGTACTGGATATCTTCGGATGAGGAGAGTGAAACTTCTTTCTTCGGCCTGAGATACTTGGCCAGCAGGTTGATCCTGGAAATGGATCCCTTATTTTCGATTACTCCGCCTATCACAGTGGCGAAAAGGTTGGTATTGAGACCGCTGAATTCCGGGCTGATGCTCAATTCCGGATTCGGTTCCAGTCTGAGAAGTTCGACATTCGCTTCCAGGTTGTCTTTCAGATATGGAGCAATTCCTTTGAGGCCGGCCAGTCCCCCGGTCAGCAGCACCCTGTCAATCTTCTTGGCTCCGGTCTGGGTCTTATAGTATCCGATGGAAAGCCTGACCCTCTGCAGCAGATTGTTGATGCCGTCCCTGACCCATTCCACGACTTTCTCGTCGCTGCCGGTGAGCCCGTTTTCAATTTTCAGCCTGGAAGCTTTTTCCAGATTACCCTCAACCTGAAGCGGATTCCCGGCCAGGTTTTCAGCGATCAGTTCGTCGATCTGGAAGGAACCCATTGGGATCACGCGGCTGAAATCAAGGCCTCCACAGTTGAGAATGTTCACTGAGGTAGTCTGATAGCCGATATCGATGTGCGCGATGATTTCATCCGAAATTTTTCCACCCTGCATTTTGATCAGGTTTTCCGAGATCGGAGGGGTCACGACGATCGAACTCAGTTTCAGTCCCAGCCGCTCGAACAGCTGGTAATATTTCTGCAGCTCCTCTTTCTTATATGCGGCAACGAAGGCCTTCAGTTTTTTTACGCCTTCCTTTTCCACTTCCCCGACGATGAAATAGTCCAGTTCCGCTTCTTCCAGCGAGAATGGCAGTTCCTTCTTGGACTCGAATGGAACCGCGGTCGGCAGCTCTTCGACCGGAATCTTCGGGAGCAGGATGTAGCGGATGATGATGCTGGTGCCGCTGACACACAAGACACAGTAATGATCCTGAAGCTTGTTTTCCTCGATGTAAGCGGTCAGGAGGTCAAGCCCGGAAAATTTCAGAAGGTCGTCTCTCTTGAGGTCGAGTTCTGCGTATTTTTCCAGGACCAGACCTGCTTCTTCGA
>JAQTZZ010000024.1 GCA_028687545.1 Candidatus Wallbacteria bacterium | reverse complement strand
TGATTCCGATTCATTACGGCACATTCCCGCTTCTCACCGGTAAAGTGGAAGATTTCAGAAAATACGTGAAAAACGCCGAAGTGATTGCACTTTCACCGGGCGAGTCATTTGAGCTGTGAGATGAAGGAAAGAGTCCTGGTGCTGTCCCTTGGCTTGTGTGCTGCATTGATTCTACTGGAAATTGTTTTGCGGACTGTCGGATTTTTCCATGAGACGATGCGGCCAGGCACATTTGAGACCAAACCTGGAACCAGAGTGATCCTTTGCACGGGTGATTCCCTTACCTATGGATATGGACTTCCCAGAGAGCAAAGCTACCCCGCACAACTTGAAAAAATGCTGAAAGCTGAGGGCAGGGATTTTAAGGTAGTGAATCTTGGACGCATTGCAGGTGCATCCTGGATGCTGGCTGAAAATATTGAAGGATATCTCGATTATTTCAAGCCTGATCTGGTTACTGTAATGATTGGGCGGGCGAACAAGTATCGCTATTCACTTCCCAATGAGCAGAAATCATCGCTTCTGATGAAATTACTTTCTTATTCCAGAGCCTTGAATCTGGTTCATATGCTGACGGCAAATTCCAGGCAGAAATTGCCGGAGATTTCAAGGGCTTTCCGCGTTGTCTGGGATAGGATCACCGGCTCGCACGGTCATCTGAGCGTAAATCCTGCGGATACGCTTTTAACAAACATACCTGGAGCTACTGTCTGCTCGATTGATTATCCCCGTTTCAGCGGTGAAGTATGGGATCTGGCAAGAAGCAAGGACCTGAAATCATTGAACGAGAAAATTTCAAAGAAGTCCAGACCTGAAACTGAAGAGATTACGGCACAGGGTGTAGCCTATTTATTAAATGGAGATTATGGCCAGGCCTGCTCGGTATTTGAAAATGCGATAGCGATTAGGGGAAAATGCTATCAATTCAGCGTTGGGTTGGGTTTGTGCGATCTTCTCCAGTATAAAGCGACTTCAGCTTCAGCCTGTTTTCTGGATGCGCTTGCCATGGAACCTGGCGATACAGGAGCCATGCTTTGCCTGGGAGCCACGATGCTGCTGAAGGGGGAGCGTGATTCAGCTCAGCTCTGGTTTGAAAAGGTGCTGAAGATCGATCCTCTGAACGGCTGGGCTTATAATTTTCTGGGCAGAAGCTCCCTGGATGTCCAGGATCTGGAAAACGCGGAGAGATATTACCTGGAAGGCATCAGAATTGAGCCGGAGCTGACTATGAATTACACATCCCTAGGGGATCTTTACAGCCATACTAAAGATTTTTCTGCAGCCAGGCAGATCCTGGAAAAGGCTCTAAACAAGGGCATTGGGCTCAACTGGGAAAAGAGCAGGGCTCTGCTTGTACTGGCGGTCAGTGAGAGCTGCCTGGATCCTGTGAATTCCATTGAAAAAACAAAAGAATATCTGATGGAGGCAGTCCGCTGCGATCAGAGGAATTATCCTGCTCTCACTTTTTTGATTACAACTTTCGGCGGACAGGAAGTCATGCAATCAATCATAGACTCCCTGGAAAAGTCCGGCCATCAGAATGCAGCTTTTTTTCTCAGACATGGGCTCGGAGATAATGCCCTTCTCTATGAACCGATTAAGAAGCAGCTGCAGATAGACCTGGATTTAATCATCGGGATCTGCCGAAAAAAAGGAGTGCAACTGCTTTTTGTGAATTACCCGAATGACGAAAACCCTGTGATGAGGGAATTGAGCCGCGAGCAGAATGTCCTGTTTATAGACGTGCTGGATGCTTTCAATAAGCTGTGGGTACTGGGAGGAAAACGATGGGACTATTTTCTGCCGAATCTGGACTGTTCTGAACTTGGAAATCGAAAGATCGCTGAAATCCTGAAGAGTAAAGTGTCTGAGCTTTTACCCGACGAGCCAAAAGGGTTTTGAAATGAAAGTAAGGATTCTGGTTCTGTTTCTGGGTCTCTGCACAGCCTTGATTCTGCTGGAAACTATTTTGAGAACCATCGGGTATTTTCATGAAACGATGCGCCCTGTTTCAGCAGAGAGAAGACCCGGAGCTAAAGTGATTCTCTGCGCAGGCGATTCCATTACTTATGGATATGGCCTTCCCAGGGAACAGGCTTATCCCAGCCAGCTGGAAAAAGCATTGAACGCAGCCGGCCGGAACTTCCAGGTGATCAACCTGGGACGAAGCGGTGAGCCATCCTGGACTCTGGCGGAAAACATTGATGAATATCTGGCTGAACTTAAACCGGATCTGTTAACAGTGATGATCGGGGGAGCGGACAGACACTTCTACTCCCTGCCCAATGAACAAAAGTCTTCCATGCTGCTGAGACTGCTTTCATACTCCAGGACAATCAATCTGTTGCACATGCTGTTCGCAGATGCAACAGAAAAGCTGCCTGAATTTGCGGTTGTTTCAAGCATGGCCTGGGACAGGCTCACAGGATTTCATAAATGTCTCCCTGCAAATCCTTCTGAAGTGCTGAAGGCAAGGATATCCAGACCTGCAGTCTGCTCGATAGATTTTCCCCGTTTCAGCGGAGAAGTGTGGGATCTGGCTAGGAACAAGGACACGGATGCGATCTCAGTCCTGATTTCCAGGAAATCCAAACCACTGACAGAAGAGATCATGGCACTGGGTATGACATATTTATTGAAGGCCGACTATCAGCGGGCATTGGCTGTTTTCAACAATGCGGCAGCTGTCAGGGGGAACTGCTACCTTTTCAGTGTCGGGATCGGGCTGTGTGATCTTCTCCAGTATAGAGCAGCCAAAGCTTCAGCCTATTTTCTGGATGCTCTTGAGCAGGAGCCCAATGATACCGGTGCCATGCTGTGTCTGGGCTGTTCAATGCTATTTTTAGGCAGGCGTGAATCAGCCAGGCTCTGGTTCGAAAAAGTGCTGGAGATCGATCCGGCGAACGGATGGGCCTGCAACTTTCTGGGCAGGTGCTGCCTGGACGGCCAGGATCTGGAAAACGCCTTGAAATTTTACCAGGAAGGCATCAGGCTGGAACCGGAATTGACCATGAATTACACATCTCTTGGGGAACTTTACAGCCATCAGAAGGATTTCATAAAAGCGAGACAGGTGCTGGAAGATGTACTGAAACGAGGGATTGTGCTCGACTGGGAAAAAAGCCACGCGCTGCTTGTGCTGGCTGTCAGCGAGAGCTGCCTCGACCCGGGGAATTCTACGGAAAAAGCCAGGGGATATCTGATGGAGGCCGTCCGCTGCGATCAGAGGAATTATGGAGCGCTTAACTTTCTGCTCACTTCATTTGGCGGGCAGCAGGAGGATCTGCAGTCGGCGATCGATTCGCTGGAGAAATCCGGGCATCCGAATGCCGCTTACTTTCTCAGGCAGGGGCTTGAACATGATTTTCTGCTGCACGAACCTGTTCGAAGGCAGCTTCAGCTTGACCTCTCCCGGATCATCGAGACCTGCAGGGAGAAAGGGGTGAAGCTGGTTTTCCTGAATTACCCGAATGACGAAAACCCTGTAATGAAGGAATTGAGCAGGGAGCAGAATATTCCTTTTATAGACATACTGGATGCTTTCAACAAGGTCTGGGCGGTCGGGGGAAAGCGCTGGGACTATTTCCTGCCGGATTTTCACTGCTCTGAGCTCGGCAACCGGAAGATTGCGGAAACGATTGCGGAAAAAATCCCGGAACTGCTGCCTGAAAATTAAAAAAACAGCTACTTAAGATCAAATGGAGTATTGTGAATCGAGCACTTGATGGAATAGGTTTCTCCGGTCTGATCGATCGAATAAATACCGCCTGCCGGGCACTCGAAAAGGGACCTGTTTTTGAATGTCTTGAGTTCATCCAGGCGGGTTTCCTGAGTTTCCGATCTGCCGGTTGAATTCAAAAATTCCCTGAGTTCCCGTTCCAGTTCCAGCATGTGGCTGCTGCAGATGTTTTTCTCCACAGTCTGCGGCGGGTCCTGGCTGCTGTAGCCGGAATTGGCCGCTATGAACGAATATGAACCGAAGAAAAAAGAGAAGATCAGGAATGGCAACACGAGGAAAGCGAGGACAATGCTGGCAGGAGGATCAATGGATTCAGGATCCCTGCCGTAAGGATTTGACAAAGTTGTCCCTGATTTCAACATGAACGGGCAGAGGAAAACCAAGTTTACCAGTGGAATTAAGGCAAGTGTTTTCAAGGAATCCTGACCACAGAGAGTCGCCCAGATTGAGAAAGCAAAGGGAAGAATCATGATCAGCGCCAAGCTCCCTGAGTAATTAAAATCATGGCATCTTTTAACCAGTAAGGAAAAGATCAGCACACCGAATGAACCAAGCACCAGAATAGCGAGAATGTACTGGCTCAATGTCATCAGATAATAGACGGAAACCCACGGCCAGTTCAGCATCGAAAAACAGATCCTGGGAATCAGGATTCCAGCTCCCAGGGAAACTGTGAAAAAAATCAGTTGCCCAAGGAACAGGTAGAAAGCGGATAAACGGATGAAATATCCTCTTGAGACCCGGCCTTTGAATCTGAAAGAGAATGAAACTTCACTCATATACTAATTCTAGCACAAATTTTGCGTTTCCGGTTAATCTCTGCTTGTGGAATTTAAAAATCCATGTAAAATTATACGTATGGAGGGAATAATGATAAACATCCGGATGCTGCTGACAGCTTTCTGCTTGATCGCAGTTTCACTTAGCGGCCAGACCAGAATTCTTTTCGACAATACTCATGCTCAGGTGGCAGGCTCTGCCTCCTGGACCATTACTACCGGATATTCAGATTTTGCCGGGGAACTTTCCAAGGCCGGCTTTGAAGTGAATGCCCTGAATCAGGGTCCGATCAACCTGGACACACTCAATGAATTCGACATACTGGTGATTCCTGAACCAAACCGGCCTTTTTCTGCAGATGAAATCTCAGCCATCAAGACATACACCCATGAAGGTCACGGTCTGTTCCTGATTTGCGACCATAATGGATCAGACCGGGATGGCGACGGCTGGGATTCGATCAGGATTTATACTGTCTTCGTCTCTGACTTCGGTTTCAGCTTTGACAAGCGCACCATGTCTGAGCATCCCCTGACGAACAAGCTGAATCACTGTTCTGTCATGAGCGGTGTCGAGCATGTCGGTTCCTGGGGTGCCACCAGCATTTCTATCCTGAAGCCTGCCTCTGTAACGGGTCTGATCTGCTTTTCAGCTAAATACGGAGGTAACCCGTTGATTGTTGTCTCAAAATACGGTCAGGGCCGGATTGCGGCCATCGGAGACAGCTCCCCGTTTGATGACGGCTCGAAAAATAGCAGTAAATCCCGGACATTGTATGATAATTATAATATGCCCGATTACGATCACCATCAGATGAGCGTCAACCTGGTCAAATGGTGCGCAGGACAGCTGGGGGAAGATCTCCAGCTGACACCGATTCCTTAATTCAGCAGAGCTCTGAATCACTGTGCCGTTTACTGAATGCCGGAAACCGGACATTTTCCAGGTAATAAAATTGCTGATTTTCCCGATAATAAAGCCAAAAATGCGTGGAGGAAAGCATGCAATGCCCGAGATGCAAATCAGTGGACTGGAAAATCAATGAAACCCGGATGGAATGCTGGCATTGTAAATACATGATCAAATTTGATATAGTTACTGTAACTGAACCCAGATACAAGGTGATTCAATAATGAAAAATACTGAACTGATGCTGGCGCTTGACTTGAATGACCTCTCAGAGGTGAAACACCTGCTGACTGAAGTTTCCGGAAGCGTCAGCCATTTCAAGATCGGGCTGAGACTGTATCTTAAGGAAGGAAACAGTGTGATCGGGCTGATCAGGAATCACGGAAAAGTCTTCCTGGACTTGAAATTCCATGACATTCCCAATACAGTTTACAATGCAGTGAGCGAATCGGTAAAATACGGCGTGGATTTTGTGGATGTGCATGCTTCCGGTGGATCCGAAATGATGACTGCTGCCTGCAAGGCTGTAACAGGCACCAAAACCAAAGTGCTTGGCGTGACTGTTCTGACAAGCCTGTCGGATCGCGAGCTCTATGATGAAGTTAAATGCACACTTTCCGTAGATAAAATGGTGTCCAGCCTGGCGCAACTTGCGAAAAATTCCGGTCTGCACGGAGTGGTGGCTTCAGCCAGGGAACTGACTGCTCTGCGAGCCTTACTGGGCGCTGACTTTATCATCGCCACGCCAGGGATCCGCCTTTCCGAGGGCGGGGAGACCAATGATCAGAAACGGGTGGAGACACCTGCACAGGCTGCCAGGAACGGAGCCGACTATATCATAGTAGGAAGACCGATTTTAGAGTCATCCGATAAAAAAGGTATCATTACTAAATTCAAAGATCAGCTGAAGGAGGCAAATCGTGGATTCTGATCTCTTGAAAGTGCTGGAAAACATCGATGCCGTCAAGACAGGTCATTTTCTTCTCAGCTCAGGCAAGCACAGCGATACCTATTTTCAAATGGCACTAGCCCTGCAGCATTATGACATTGCGATGGAAATCGCCGAGCAGATTGCCTCTTTATACACCGGAGAAATGATCGACACAGTGATCGGGCCTGCAGTCGGAGCAGTGATTCTTGCGTATGAAGTGGCGAGAACCTTCGAGGCGCGGGCTATTTATTCTGAACGGGACCAGTCCGGTGCCATGACATTGCGGCGGGGATTTGAGATTCTGCCCGGCGAACGGGTTTTGATCGTTGAGGATGTTTTTACAACAGGAGGATCAGTTGATCTCGTCGCCCAGCTTGTAGAGTCCTTTGATGCTGAAGTAGTCGGGATTTCCACCATCGTGAATCGCAGTGCGGTCAAGACTCCAAAAGTGAGGGGAACCTCCGTCAAATCCCTGCTGAAAGTGAACGCCGCCTTATACGAAACTGCCGACTGCCCGCTCTGCAAGAAAAAGCTGCCGCTCATAAAGCCAGGCACCAACCCTAAAGTGAAATAAGGGGATATGACGTTCAAATTGATCGCACTCGACCTGGATGGTACGCTGCTTGACGACTCTCACCGGATCAGGACGAAAACCCTGGAAAAGATTCAATCGCTAAGCCGGTCCGGAATCAGGTTTGTCCTGGTGACCGGGCGAATGTTCTGTTCAGCCAGAAGTTACTCCCAGCTGCTCGGCACTGGGATTCATGTGATCAGTTATAACGGTGCCCTGATCGTCGACGAGGGGCAGTCCGTTTTTGAGCGGCTGATTGAACGGGAAACCTGTGAGCGGATCCTGCGACTCTGTGATCCGGAACTGCTGCTGATTTTTATTTCGGACAGGATGTATGTGAAAAGTTACAATCAGCTGGTTCGCTCTTATGTCGAGCGCGCAGGAGTAGCTTACAATCATTTCCTAGGTTTAAACTGCCACAGGAACCTGCCCTTGAAATTCATTTACGCCCCTTTGGAAGATTTGGAGATAGAAGAATCCAGGATCAGAAAAAGCCTGGGTGCCAGCGCCTATGTCACTAATTCGCTGGGTAATTTCATCGAGATCATGCACCCGGAAGTATCCAAAGCTGAAGCCCTGTCCTGGTATTCCCGGAGGGCAGGAATCAGCATGGACGAAGTCCTGGCATTCGGGGACGGGATGAACGATCTGGAAATGTTGAGCCAGGCGGGTTGTGGAGTAGCGATGGGAAACGCTCCTGATGCCCTTAAAAAAGCTGCCTGTGAAGTTACGACTTCCAATCAGCAGGAAGGTGTCTATGATTTTCTGGAAAAAACATTCAGGGCAGCTGCCTGCAGATGAAAATTCTTGATAAATATATCATCTGGGAGTTGATAGGTCCCTTTATTTTTGGTATCTGCGGATATGTGGTGATCATGTCAGTCGATCCCCTGATCGATGTGATCCAGTATATTTTCATTCGCCAGGTGGACCCCTGGATCGTGATGAAATGGTACTTCTTCAGGGTGTTTTCCGGGAACATGATCTATTCCTTTTCAATGGCCTCCCTGCTGGCGACTTTCCTTGTCTTCGGACGCCTGGGTAAGGATAACGAAATCTCCGCAGCATTAGCCGGAGGCATCAGCTTTCTCAGGCTGCTGGTCCCGGTGATTGGATTCGGACTGATCGTGACCTGCTCGGCCATGCTGTTCATCAACTACATCGCACCTTACACTAATGTAACTTTTCAGAAACTTGAGGACGAGAATATCCTGATGATGCCTGAAGAACGGGCCAAACACGAAAATATCTTGGAGCGGGTAAGCGGGAATGAATTCCTGTATGCCGAGAATCTCAACACCGATTATCGCAGGATCTATAACTGTGTGCTTTTCAGAATCGAAAACGGGAAAGTGATCAGCAGCATGAACGCGCAGTTTGCGGATTTCAGCGGCACTGAATGGCACTTTTTCAACGGACATAAAGTCACTTTTAAAAACAGGGAAATCGAGCGGGTTGAAAAATTCTATCAGGAAACTGTCAAGCTGAAGCTGGATTTCGCAAAACTTGCTAAACTTGGTGTGGAGAACGAAAAGAAGTTCTCAAATATGACGCTGTCTGAAATACGGAGGCAGATCAGGGATTTGACCAGGCGCGGGGCGGTAAATATTTATGAACACATGGTCGAACTCTACCTGAAACTGGCTCTTCCGTTCGCGGCCCTGATCTTTGCCCTGGCCGGCGCGGCGCTGGGCGCGTATTTCAAGAGATCCGGACTGATGGTCGGGCTGGGATTGTCGATTGTGATCATCTTTTTTTATTATGTAGTGCTGTCAGTCACACGCAGTTACGGGTTGTCCGGCCGGATGAATCCGTTCATGGCAGCCTGGTCCGCCAACCTTATTTTCGCCGCAATCGCAGTCTATTTTGTGAAAAGGGCGGATCTGTAATTTTTAATTGATTTCCTGCTGATTACGGGCATAATTAATCTAATGATATCTGAGTCAGGGGGGAACATTTGAAACGATTAATTCTGGTTCTGAGCATGTGGGTTTCAGTGGCTTCATATTCAGGCGGCATCAAGGACGTGCTGAACAATTACATCGATTCCAGCAAGAGATGCGCTTATCTGGAGCAGAATGACAGTACTGCGGATCAAGACATGTACCGGAATTATTCCGCTGCAGCTGACAGCTGCGCAGATGAGATTTTCAATATTCTCTCCGACTCGGAAGACATGAGGGCAGTCACGATCAATTTCCTGCTGAACCGCCATCCCGGTCCTGACCTTTTGTTTTTCAAGAGATTCCTGCCTGAGCACAGGCAGAATGGCGGCAGTCTCGACACTCTCGGCAGAGCCATTGAGAAGTTGGAAGCTGACCTTAGAGAGGGAAAGAACATCATCCGGACCATAGAGGACACAGGCGCTCTTTCTGCCGCTCAGACCCGAGAGCGGAACGCTAATGTGAGGACCCTGGACAAATTGCCTCTGCCGCCTGCTGTAGAAATCCCAGCTGATCTGAAAAAATTCAAGAAAGTCGACAAGAAGAAACCGACCTTTTATGTGATGGCAGAAGAAATCAACACTCCAGCAGCAGGATACTTCCTGGGAGTGCACTATACAGGCAAGGAAGTCAAGAAAATCAAGACTCCTTCCGGGGAACTCATCTCCGAGACCAGCGGACGCTTCTTCGCAAGTCTTTGCCTGGAAGGCAGCGGTGAGCTCAAGGACGGCCGCAGAGTCACCTGGTCCGGCAGCAGCCGCTTCAGGCTCATATCCGGCAAATCACTCGGAGTCACAGCTATCGGCAAGCACGTGGTAGCCTTCCATACCCTTGCAGTCAACAACCATGAAATGCCTTACAAGAGAGTCTATTTCATTCCAAAGACAGTCGGGATCAAGCTTCCTACAGGCGAAACGCTGGACGGATACTGGTTCTCCCACGACACAGGCGACGCTTTCACCGGCTCGCACAATAGAGTAGACATGCAGGTCGGATTCATGGAGGGGCTCGATCTGATGCGGGATGCAGGAGTAACCGACATGAAACCCATGGATGTCTACGAAGTGGACAGCGCCACCAAGCAGAAAGTTTATGCTAAATATAACACGATCCTGGAAAATGAGGATAAAAATGCCGGCCGGGATTCAGCATCCAAAATTGTGGTATCCGACGAGGACAGGGAAGAAGCCGTTTTCGGGGCTGATTTTTATACCGATGAATACTGGCTGGAATATTTTACAGGTATTTCAGGAAAAAAATAGTTTATTGATCTTTGCAATCAATAATGATCTTTAACTGTCCAACGAATTCCATTCTACTGGCCGCTTTCGCAGTTTTCAATGCTTCTTTGGCCAGGTAAAAGCTCATCAATAGAATGCAGCGGCACGCTACTGAAATTTGTCAAGGTTATTTAACGAATTGTAGAAATTTAGCAAATAAAATCAGGTAAACTGTTGCAGCCGCAAACGCTGCAATTGTTCCCCAGTAAATTCCGATTGCAGGATAAGCGAAGGAAACGGTCAAGGAATACAAAACTAAAGAACCAAGGCCTGCAGGCACGTTTTTCAGGATGGTCTGGACATGTTCCACGCCGTAAGTTTTGTGCACGATCAGGATCAGCGGAAAAAGAGTAGTGGGGAAGGCTGAAAACAGGCCGGCCCATTCAGGTCCTACTGCCTGAGCCATGCCTGTCACCAGCAGAATAATTGAGGCAGCTGCTATAGCGCGGATCAACAGGATTGAAAAAGAGAGCTTCACTCTGCTTGTGATGATTGAATCCTTTACATTCCTGAACAGGCGGATGAAAATGAAAATAGAAAATACTGTCAAAAGTAAGGAAATCAACCTGTTTTCCGGAACCAGTCTCAGGATGCAGATCGCAGGAAAATAGGTGCAGACAGAAGCCAGAGAAGACATCGCGGCTGGAAATCTGAAGTTCGTTTCAGAGATCCGGAAATAGCAGTAAACGAATATCTGCATTGCGATCAGGCCGGTCAGGTTGAAGACAGCGCTTTGTGCCGCAAAATCCGGGCTCTGCTCCAGGCCGAAGAAAAAAAGTGTAATGGCTGATCCGGTAGGATATCCGGAGACGAGTCCGGCCCAGCGCGGGCTGGCTCTCTCGGCAAGCAGAGATAAAACAATCACCGCTGCGATTGAAACAATAAGTTTCAACAAAAAAAAAGAGCTGACAATCATTTCACCGGCTTCCCTGACATACCAACCTATTAACCTACAGACATTTCAACTTCAAAGGTTATTTTATCGATTAGCAGAAGATTACCTACTGATACTTCTGCAGCCCCTCAGGAACATACCAGTGCAGGATGGAATTCAATTCACTGACCGGAGTGACGGATATCCCGTATATCCGCTTATCAACAGCGTAAATCTGGTCTACACTGTAAATGTATGTGCAAGGCTGCTGCTCATTGAGAAGAGCGTGGATGCGGTAATATATTTTGCGCCTCGCCTCGTGGTCGTATGTGCGCCGTCCCTGTTCAAGCAGGCTGTCCATCTCTGAATTGCTGAACCGGTTATAATTGAATCCTGATCCAGTGCCGGTGGGGTCTGGAAACTGGCTTGAATGCCACGAACCATATATACCGTCAGGATCCCATCCTCCGTAACTGCCACCAAAGAGCACTGCATCGAACTTGCCTGAGTTTACATCATTCATCAGCGCGTCCCAGTTCATGCAGACAAGTTCACTGGCAACCCCGATTTTTTTCCAGAAATCACGGATCAGGTTAGGGAGCACAAGCGAAGCCGCATCCTGTCCAAAGTTGGTGATTCTGACAGACAGCTTTTTCCCGTCGCGCTCCAGATATTCGTCACCATCTGAATCCGTGAAGCCGGCGGACTTCAAAAGTTCGACTGCACCTGTCGGGTCAAACGGCTGAGGTAAGACTTCCGGATTGTCGGGCCATGAACCCGGGGTGAAAGGTCCGCTGATCAATTTACCGAACCCGTGAAGGACATCCTTGATTAATTCCTCCCTGTCGATGGCCATGCCAAGGGCCTTCCTCACAGGCAGCTCAGAAAGGAATGGCTTCTGAACGTTATATGGCATATAGACATAAGCTTTAGAAATCTTATAGAGATTGTATTTGGCTCGGAAAGACTCATCCACCTGCTTAGAATACTGATCTTTGGTGAGCGAAATGCAGTCGATGTCTCCACGCTTGAAACTAAGAAAAGTCATGGAACTGTCTGGGATGATCCGGCAGATGTATTTGTTGAAATAGGGACGCCCGTCGTAAAATTTCTGATTTGCGTCAAGCACGATCTGCTCAGCAGGCAGCCATTGGGTGAATTTGAAGGCGCCTGTGCCGACCGGGTTGAGATTATATTTCGAGGTCTTGATATTTTCATTTTGATAAATATGGCGGGGTATCACATAAAAACCGCAGTATTCCAGTGCAGGAGCGAACAGTTCCTTCAGCCTGAACCTGACAGTGTAGTCATCGGGAATTTCCAGCGTTGAGAAAGAAGTGTAATTATCCCGTGAGGGACACCCTGTGGCAGGATCTATCATCTTTTCAAAAGTGAACAGTACATCAGTCGAGGTAAATGACACTCCGTCATGCCAGAGCACGTCTTTTCTCAGTTTGAAGGTAATGGCCAGACCATCGGCAGAGATTTCCCAGGTCTCTGCAAGATCAGGGACCAGATTGTAATTTTCGTCATATTTCAAAAGCCCGTTGAAGAGCAGATCGTAAAATTGAAATGAAACCCCGTCATTAGTGATCAAAGGATTGAGTGCAATAATGTCTGCGACATATGAGTTCACTAGTGTATCTCCATAACAGGGAGAAGGGGCGGAATTTTTTTCAGGCAGGGTTATTTTTTCTGGCAAGGCTTTTTTCCCCGGGGGTTTTCCACAGCCGACAGCGAAGATGAAAATAACCAGCAATAACAATAATAATCTGTTCACTGATACTCCTGCATTCCTTCCTGCACAAACCAGCGCCTGATCGGTGTAAGCTCACCGGCAGGGGAGACCGAGATTCCGCAGAAACGCTTGTTCACTGCAAACAGGCTGTCCGCGATGTAGAGAAAAGTGCAGGGCTGATCCTCATTGATGATTTCGTGGATCCGGTTGTAGATTTTCTTTCGTTCCCCGTGATCATAAGTTCTGCGGCCCTGTTCCAGCAGTCTGTCCAGCTCGGAATTGGAAAACCTGGCATAATTATACCCGTTTTTTTGTTCCGCAGTATCTGGAAATTGACTGGAGTGCCAGAAGCCATATTCGCCGTCCGGATCCCAGCCGCCGAGCTCGCGTCCGAAAATGACAGCATCGTAGTTGCCTGAATTGACTTTGTCCATCAGCACGTTCCAGTCCGTTCCGTTCAGCACGGCTTTGACTCCGATTTTTTTCCAGTAGTCCTGGATCAGGGTCGGCAGAAGCATTGCTTCAGCGTCTTTCCCGAATTTAGTGATCTCAATCTCAAGCTTCTTGCCATCCCTTTCCAGATATCCATCCCTGTCTGTATCCGAGAAACCGGCTGCCTTCAACAGTGCACAGGCTTCAACAGTGTCATAGGGCAGCGGTCTGGCGTTATCGGAAGACGGCCAGGAGCCTGGTGCATACGGACCAGTGATCGGCCGGCCGTAACCTTGAAGCACATCCCTGATCAGGGCGTCCCTGTCAATAGCCAGGGTCAGAGCCCGCCGGACAGGCTTTTCGGACAGGAAGGGCTTTTTCAGATTATATGGCATGTAAAAGTAGAAACTCGAAGTCCTGTAAATATTGTTTTTGGAGCGGAAATCCTGATCAGCCTGTTTGACATATTGATCGAGTGTAAGCGAGTAACAGTCTATTTCACCCCGCTTGACTGCCAGAAAAGCCATGGATTTGTCCGGGATCACCTTGCAGATATAACGGTTGATATACGGGCGGCCCTCGTAGAAATTCAGGTTGGCTTCGAGAATGATCTGCTCGTCCGGAAGCCATTGATTGAATTTGAAAGGCCCGGTGCCGATCGGATTGGTGTTGTACTTGGAAGTTTTGATGTTTTCCTTCGAATAGATGTGCCAGGGTATCACATAGAATCCGCAATATTCCAGAGCCGGTGCAAATGGTTCTTTCAATCTGAATCTCACTGTATAGTCGTCCGGTGTTTCCAGGGTGGAAAAAGATGTGTAATAGTCCCTGTCCGGACAGCCGGTGGCAGGGTCCATGATCTTGTCAAAGGTGAATTTCACATCCATGGATGTGAAAAGAACTCCGTCATGCCAGAGCACTTTTCTCCTGAGGGGGAAAGTGATTGTCAGTCCGTCTGTGGAAATTTCCCAGGTTTCAGCGAGATCCGGGATCAGCTGATAATTTTCGTCATAGCGGACCAGGCCGCTGTAAAGCAAGCCATAGTAATTGGCAGAGACACCTTCGTTGGAAATCAGCGGGTTAAGGGTGATGATGTCCGCAATGTAGGTGTCGACAAGTGTATCTCCGAATGAAATAGCAGGCGAAGACGTTTTTTCAGGCACTTCAGCCGGTTTTTGAATCACGGTCTTTCCGCCGCACCCGCTCAGGACCAGGAAAATAAATAAACAGATATTAATGATAAATGTCTTCATTTATGAAAACTAATTTTAACATTGACACTGAAGATTGTACAGAATCAGGAAGATAAGTTTATCAGTTCGTCTATTTGCAGTATAATAAATAATTCGAGATTTAAATTATATGAAAAGTCACAGGCGCTACCTGATTTTATCCCTGCTTGCCCTGTTCCTGCTGACTCTTTCGTTTCTGACCTTGAAGGTGACTAAAGTCCTGAAGGAGCAGGAGATCCGGCAGGTTTTTTCAGGAGAAGACCTGAAAAGCGAGATCAACGGGCAGATCGCTTTCATGGTGAATCGGAAGATAGTTCCCATCGGACTGGTGTATGATTCGGAAAAACCACCGATAAATCCTGCCGCCCCAGCAGAGCAGTTTTCAGCCGCCCTGGTGAAAATGAGGGACGATTACAGGGCTGCCCAGCTTTATTATCAATCAGGCGATTATGAGAGAGCCTTGTTTTATTTCGAGAAAATATCCGGCGCAACCCAGTTTCTGGGTAATTTCAAGGGAATGGAAAATCAGGTTCTATTTTCGCAGATGTTTGTTTATCGTATTTACAGGAGTATCTATCTCAAAGAGGATAAATCACTTCATCAGAAGATCGTTTCTGAGTTTGCAAAGGACTGCGAACTTGATGGTACACTGCGGGAAGCAATGCTCCTGGGAAATAGAGACCTGTTCAGCACAGACGAAATTTCATATCTCAGGGACGCCTGGGAATTCCATCAGAAATCGTGGGAGAAGCAGATAGAATCAACTCAGCAGACTGAAGCCAGATCCCTGTTCGTTCCCAAAGAAGACCTGAAACGATTCTACCTTGTTTCCGCTCAGGAGCATGGATTCAAAGTGGATGCGGTGCTGACAACGGATCTTGAGTTTTTTTTCAAGTCACTGACTGAGCAGTTCAGCGGCGGGAAATTCCGCCTCCGGATACCTTCCGCAACCGGGGATATGATTGTCTCAAAAGCAGGGATCTCATATGCTCTTCAACTTGATCCAGGATACAAAAACCGCGAGGAACGCTGGATCAGCCGGAAATTCGTCCTGCTTGACCTGATCCTGCTGTCTGCATATTTTCTGGCGATATTCACAGTAATCAGGCACCTGTTTTTGCTGGAAAAACTGGAAAAGATGAAAGATGATTTTCTGCAGATCATTTCCCACGAACTGAAAACCCCGCTTTCAGGGATCAGACTTTACGCAGATACGATCCGGACTCTTGAAAATAACGATAAAATTCGGGGATATGCAGAAATAATCTCTTCCAAAAGCAATCAGATCAGCAATCTTATTTCCAACTTAGTCTATCTGAACAGATTGTCTGACCTGAAGAACATGGCTGAATTGTCTGAAAATCTCCGCTCAAGCCTTACAAATGTCGATGTCAAAGTGTTGATTGAAGGACTGTGCGAGGAATATGCCAACTGTTATTTGAAAAAATACAGTCTTGAGATCAGCGGGTCTGGTATTTTTCCGGGCGACAGAGGAATTTTAGAGATCATTTTCGCCAATCTGATTGACAATTCTTTCAAACATGTGGAATCTGAGCCTGTGATGATCTTCGTGAAAATGGATGCAGACTGTAAGCACCAGATAACATATTCAGACAACGGAAAGTTCGACGGAACAGTGAGCAAACTGTTCAGCAAATTCGGGCACTCCCGGGGAACCAGGAAAGGGCTGGGTCTCGGATTGTACATTGTGAGACAATTAGTTGAACTGCTTGGGGGGAGCGTGACTGCCGAAACAGCAGGGGCTCTGAAAATCATGATCAAACTGGGGAAATGAAATGGATACAATTCTGATTTTTGAAGATGACCGCGTGATCCTGGAAGGCCTGAAAATCAACCTGGAGAGCGAAGGATTCAAGGTACTGACCGCAGGCACAGGCAAAACCGGGCTGCAGCTTTTTGAACAGCACCCTGAAATTCAGCTGGTTCTATTGGACATCATGCTGCCTGACATTTCAGGTTTTGAGATCTGCAAGAATCTCAAGACAAAATGTCAGGGCCTGATCGTGCTCTTCCTCACAGCAAGGACCGACATTTACGACAAGATCAGCGGATTCACTCTGGGCGCGGACGATTACATCACCAAGCCGTTCGATGTCAGGGAACTGATCCTTCGGATCAGGGCTCGTCTGAAGAAAGTTGAAGCTGCCGGCAGCCCTGAGGAAATACTCCTTTTCGGGAATGTGAAGATCAATTTGCTTGAATACAAGGTATACAAGGCAGGAGAAGATCTGAAGCTTACCAAAGTGGAATTTGAACTGCTTCTTTATTTATACCGCAACCAGGGGCGTGTGTTGACCAGGGAAATGCTGCTGGAGCGGCTCTGGGATTTCAATGCAGATGTGGAGAGCAGAGCTGTAGACATGCAGATTTCCAAACTGAGGAAGAAAATAGAGGATGACCCGAGAAAGCCCAGGGTCATCGAAACCGTGTTCGGAATCGGCTACAAGTTCAACGGTTGAACATCTGAAATCTGTAAAAAAATCATTACAAAATTGTTACAGGATCATGATTGAATGTTTACAGCTTCTTCCAATAATAAAGATAAGAGACGCCAATGCCTCAAATCTATGGAAGGAGGACATGGACATGGTGATCACAGGTAAAATCCTGATCCTGGTTTTGATCCTTTCCGTCATCTGTCTCCCCTCATTTTCCGAAGATCCACAAGGATTTATCGGGCCGAATGATCCACTGTTTTTCCGTTCTTCAGTTTCAGGGGACCTGGCGGGAGTGAAGAGCGAACTGGAGAAAGGCTGCGATGTGAACACAGAGATCAATGCCGGCAGGACTGCGCTGATGTATGCTTCCTGGTATGGGCATCAGGAAATCGTCAAGCTGCTGGTCGAACAGGGAGCAGACGTCAACCACAAATCCGGCTGCCTTTTCACTCCGCTGATGTGCGCGAGCTACATGGGCCACCTGGAGACAGCAAAGTATCTGGTGGAAAACGGTGCTGATGTGGTCGCGATCGATGATGAATTTAAAAGTGCGTTGTATTGCGCCCGCGAACAGAAACATCAGGCTGTTGCCGACTACCTGAATCAGCTGATAAATTGCGGTACTTCCTGGATGAAAAATCAGGAAATCGCCCTCCACGACATGTCAGGGAATGCCTCAGCTTATATCGACAACAGTGGAGTGCAATCCAAAAACAAGTCGAAACCAATTTTTCTCTGGGACGGCAGGCTGGTCGGATTTCTGATGGATGCAGGACTGCTGCATATTTACGGAGCTAACGGCAGGCATCTGGGCTTTCTGATAGATGGGAAAATATTCAATCATCAGGGAGAGATCGAAGGCTTTATTAAAGGATTTTTGTTTCGCAGGACAAACGTCGAAACTATCAAGAACACCAGGAAATACTGTGAGATCAGTAAAGCGTTCGAAAAAGCTCCGCAATTATGCAGATTGACTGAAAACTGGGCAGTGGACTCGCTGGAGACTTTTCTCCTCCTGGGCGAGAATCAAATTGGGAGGCAGGGATGATTTTCAAGTTTATTTTGATCACAATTGTCTGCTTTTTTACCTGCGGAATTCTCAGCGCGTCCGAGCAGGACCTCAAGGATGCCATGTTTAACCAGCTTGTGGCAGAAAATTATGCCAAGGCTGAAGTCCAGTTTCTGGCTTTCTTTGCTTCCTGGAAAGATGAAGGAAAAGATTCCCAGAAGATTTTAAACAAGGGAATGGGATCCTATCTGACCCTGCTGAAAAGTCAGAATCGCAGCGGAGATTTTGCGCTTAATCTCGCCAAAGTAGGGATAGAAGAAAAATATTATTCATCGATTCTGCCGGGATGTCCAGAGACGCCACAGACCGGGCAGTCAGGTGAAGCTGCAATCGTAAAAAAAACGGACGGCAGCAGTGAAATCCTCTCACAAGGCACACAGGGTATAGAAAATAAGGCGGAAAAAATCAGGAAAGAGAGAAATTACTTCTTCAGGAATGTTAAGACTCCTGTCGAGGTGAACAGGCAACTCGCTGAACAGCTCAGCATCGACGAATTTACGCTGCTGGATGCGACGCCTCAGAGCGACGGATGCCGGGTCAGGCTGCTTGTCACTGATGGCATGGACGCCAAGCTGAAAGAGTTTCTGCAGAAAATCAACAATCTGGGAATTACAGCGGATTTCAGAGTTTTCAGGATTGACGGAGATAAGAAGAAAATGATCACAGCCCAGACAGTTCATCTTCTGGAAGGCAAGGATGGTTATCTGGAAATCAAGGAGGATTGGCTCAAAGAACCAAGTGATGCTTTTGCACTCGAATGCGGTTTGAATGTATCCGGCGACGGGGAAGGTTTTTTCCGTGTCATCACAAAATTGAATGTCTGTTATTATTTCGAAGGAATTTCCATGAAGTCTGAAAAGGTGACTGAGCAAAGGACTGGTCACGACATAGAGCTTTTCCTGCTGGACAATGGCCGTGGGACAAGATTTCTGCTGGAAATCGACTTTACCGGACAATCTAAATCAGGAGGATGAAGATGAGTAAAATGCTGATCGTTGTTTTGATAATTTTCTCAGTGGCGGCTGGAATGCTGCCTGCACAGGAGCCGGATTCTCTCAAGCAGGCTTTTTACAACCAGCATTTTCTCAAGGATTACCAGGCAGCTTTCTCCAACTACGAGCAATTTTTCAAGGAGGTTTCAGGTTCCATCGAGAAAACCGACCAGGCGCACCTTTGCAAAGCACTGGAGAATTTCCGCGATCTGCTCGCAGAAACCGGGAAAACCGACGAATTTGCAGCCAGTCTGAAAAAATTTGGCATCCCAGAGACATTTTATGACAAGTATCTGGTCAAAGGCACTGGAGAGGTTTTCAGTCCTGGGAAGTCAGATTCAAAGGAAACATTCATTACCATGGACATGCAAAACGTTTCTGCAGCCACTGTTTTGAATGTAATTGCCAGGACCGCGCATCTCAATCTTATCTTCTGCCCCGACAACATCAAGAAAATGAAGATCGACATGCGGGTCAAGAATCTGCCTGCCAGAGAAGCCCTGGAAATGGTGGCAAATATGACCAGTTCTGTTCTCGTGAAAACTGAGAAGGGATACATGCTTGAAGAACGCAGACATGATGAAATCAAGAAAGAATGTTCTTTTTTGATCAGAAATGACCAGAAAGGAGCTTTTCAGGAACTGATGAATAAACTGTCCTCCGAATGTACCGGACTAGACATCTCAGAATCTGCACAGAAGGGATACTCGAAAGCGGTGCTGCTCGCAACACCTGCTGCAGAAAGTAAATTCCGGGATCTTCTTTACTCCGGTCAGGCTGAGAAGAGTTCAATCACTGCTAATTTCAAGATTTATCTTCTGGCTGGAGACACCAGAAAGCTGCTTTCCAGCCCGAAAATAATCATGAGCGAGGGCAGGGATGCGGAGATCAAGCTGGACGGATTGATCGCTCAGTCCGGCGGGAAGAAGATAAATCAGAATTTGAATCTGGGCATCAATGTGATCAGAGAGGAAGGAAACTTTCTGGTCAAGCTGTTTATCACTTCAAGTTATTCCGAACAAAAAACCATCAGCAAAAAACTCAAAAAAACAGAAGATTTCAGAACAGAGAAAAATTTTGAGAGCGTAATCATGGATCTGGAAGACGGCAGAAAGTTACTGATGGAAATGGAGCTGGTCAGCAGCAATTGATCTTACTCGAATACTTTTTCGCCTTTCTGTTTGGAAATCTCGGCCAGCAGATTGAAAATTTTCTGAGCGCCGCGGGCATATAACCTGCGCCCCTGGCGCTCGGAAAAAGCGCAATCTCCATAGATCTCCATCGAATATTTAAGGTGATCGATGTTCAGAGGCTCAATCCTGAAAGTCACTATTCCCAGGTCGCTGAATCTTCCATAATCGAAAAGGGGCTCATCTGTGAAGCACAGCCGGTTCAGCAGATCAAGAAGCTCTCTGAAAACTTTATCCCCATGCATCCACCAGCAGGGGTTTTCACGACCAGAATAGGCCTGCATGGTAATTTTGAAAGCTTTGCCGGCTGGAAGCTTAATTGATTCAGGCTGCACACTTACCGCGGGAAATTTTGCTCCCCGCTCAGCCAGCAGCCTGCAGATTTTCAGGAAACCGTTTTTTTCGGCAATTGTAAAAGCTGTTTCCAGGTCATTCGTGAAATTGACGTCTGCTCCGTTTGCTATCAGCTGTCTTACTCTCAGGATGTCATTTGCTGTGACTGCATCCAGGAGTTGTATTTCACGGGGACCACACCAGCCGGCCAAAGCCATCCCAGCCAGAAAGAATAGAGTGCCGATTTTTTTCATGACTACTCCGGTTTTTTGTTTTAAGTATACCAAAAATAAGGATATACTGAAGAAGATACCAAAAGCATTCTGGCAAAGTAAGACAGTCGTGTTCGATTGCCAGGTCAACCAGCCATATTTGCTGAAAAAATAAGCTGAGTTGCCTGAAAATTAACATTTAACAGAGTCCGGCAGTTTCTGTGATGCCTGATTGCCGGGATTTGACGAGACTCCAGATCTGGAATGATAATTGCTTAAATTAAGGTAATCATTATTAAGGATGGAATATGAATGAAAAATTGAACGAATTCAGAAACCAGATAGCCGCTTTGCAGAAAAAAAGCCGTGAAGTGCAAAGTAAAAAAGGGAAACTCAGCGCAAACGAACGTCTGGCACGCCTTTTTGACGGGGGAGAATTTCGTGAAATCAACGCAATAGCCGCCCATAACTGTCATGATTTTGGAATGGCAGACAAAAAAATACCCGGAGATGGAGTTATTACCGCCTACGGTTATGTCAACGGCAGACTTGTTTATGTCTGTGCCCAGGATTTTGCGGTGATGGGCGGGTCGCTTGGCCGGATGCATGCCACCAAGATCATCAGGATGCTTGATGCAGCCAGGAAAAACGGGGCACCCGCAGTCTGCCTCAACGATTCAGGCGGAGCCAGGATCCAGGAAGGGGTTCATTCCCTTGCCGGATATGCAGAGATTTTTTATGCGAACACCATGGCGTCCGGTGTAGTTCCTCAGATCTCCGTGATCATGGGTCCCTGCGCAGGAGGTGCGGTTTATTCTCCGGCATTGACGGATTTCGTGGTCATCACCAGAGAAAATTCCTTCATGTTTCTAACCGGGCCTGAAGTCGTAAAAGCAGTCACGGGTGAGGAAATCAGCTTCGAAAATCTCGGTGGCAGCGTGGTCCACTCCGAAAAAAGCGGAGTGGCACATCTGGTGGCTGACGATGATGAAGATGCAATGGAGATAGTGAGGAAGCTGCTTTCCTATCTTCCTCAAAACAATCTGGAAGATCCTCCTTACATAGAGTATGAAGATGACAAGCGTGAATTTAAAAATCCGGTACCGGATTCCCCTGAAATCCCATATGACATGCACGAACTTATTGCACAGGTCTTCGATTCAGACAGCTTCTTCGAAGTCCAGCCTGATTTTGCCAGGAACCTGCTGGTTGGTTTCGCGAGGCTGCATGGCTTCTGTGTAGGGGTCGTTGCCAACAATCCCAAATCACTGGCCGGCGTGCTTGACATCAATTCCTCCATCAAGGGTGCCCGGTTTATCCGCTTCTGCGACTCCTTCAACATTCCGATCATCTCACTGATTGATGTTCCCGGCTTTCTGCCCGGCAGTTCCCAGGAACACAATGGAGTGATCAGGAACGGGGCGAAACTTCTATATGCTTACTGTGAAGCCACTGTTCCCAAGATCGGTGTGATAGTGCGCAAGGATTACGGCGGTGCGTACTGCGTAATGTCAAGCAAACATGTGGGCGCAGACATGAACTTCGCCTGGCCCAATGCCGAGATTGCTGTGATGGGTGCGGAAGGGGCCTGCAACATCATCTTCAAGAAGGAAATTTCAGAAGCCAAGGATCAGGCAGCCAGAAGACGTGAACTGATCGAATTCTACAAGGAAAAGTTCAGCAATCCCTATATTGCCGCAGAATGGGCTTACATAGACGAAGTGATCCTGCCTGAGGAAACTCGTGAGCGGCTCTTTGACGCTCTGCAGGCTTCCATGGGCAAGCGGATTTCAAACCCAGACAAAAAACATGGGAACATGCCGTTATGAAAAAGATACTAATCGCGAATCGAGGAGAAATTGCTCTGAGGATCATCAGGGCTGTCAAAGAATTGGGATACAGGGCCGCTGTTGTTTATTCGGAGTCAGACCGGGAATCACTGCCCGTAAAATTCGCTGACGAGGCCTTTGCCATCGGCAAGGATGAGCTTGCCGATTCCTATCTGAACATCGATAAAATTGTGGAAACTGCCAGAAAATCCGGTTGTCAGGCTGTTCATCCCGGTTACGGCTTTTTATCTGAAAACGCTGAATTCGCCAAGGCTGTGATTAAAGCTGGTATGACTTTCATTGGGCCGACTCCTGAAGTGTTAGTAGGTTTGGGAGACAAAATCGAAGCCCGGAAAGCTGCGGAAAAAGCTGGTGTGCCTGTAATTCTTGGCTACAACGGCGAAATCAGCAACGGCCGCACTGCCAAGACAGTGGCTGCGAAAATCGGCTATCCTCTGATTTTAAAGGCAGCCCATGGCGGCGGAGGACGCGGAATGCGCATCGTCACCAGTCAGGAAAACCTGGTGACCTCTGTCAAGATGGCAATCGCTGAATCCAAAACTGCTTTCGGCAGCTCTCTCGTATTCATGGAACGCTTCATTTCAAATTCAAAACATGTCGAAATACAGGTACTGAGTGATAAATACGGCAATGTGATCCCTTTATTCGAACGTGATTGCTCTGTGCAGAGGAAGCATCAGAAGATGATCGAGGAAGCTCCCTGCTGTATGATGAATCAGAAACTCAGAAACAAGCTTTATGAATATGCGATACGCCTGGTTAAAGCGACAGGCTATTGCGGTGCAGGCACAGTGGAATTTCTTTTTGACGGCAAAAATGATTTTTTCTTCCTGGAAGTCAATCCCAGAATCCAGGTTGAGCACCCTGTGACCGAACTGATTTCAGGTATCGATATCGTGAAAGAGCAGATCAGGGTCTGCTTCGGTGAAGAACTGTCTGTCCGGCAGAAGGACCTGATGATCAATGGAGCGGCACTGGAATGCAGGATACAGGCTGAAGAATACGTTCCAGAGAGCGGACTTTTCAAGCCTTCGTTCGGTAGGATTGTCAATTACATCGCTCCGTCCGGATTTGGAGTCAGAGTGGAATCATCCTGTTTTACCGGTGCGGAAGTCACTCCAAAATTCGACTCCATGATCGCCAAGATCATCACGCACGGCAGAGACCGTGCAGAAGCCTTGAAAAAAATGGAAATTGCACTCTCAGAGACAAGAGTCGAAGGGATTTCCACCAACATTTCTTTTTTAAAATCTGTCTTGCGCGATACAGAATTCAAATCCGGATGCTATTTCACTAATTTCCTGAACGAATTTCTTAATAAACGGGACCAGTCTCACCGGGGAGAGCACATGGAATGCGCCGCGCTGGTCGCAAGCCTGCTGCGGGACAGGGAGGAACGCAAGCACAAACCTGTGATCCAGACCATCAAGAAGATTATCAACCGCTGGAATCTGGCTGCCAGAACTGAAAACTTCCGTTCCAGAAAGGGGTTCTGAGTGAAATATACACTGAACATAGATCAAGTGGAATTTACTGTCGAATTCGAAGAAACAAGTAAAATGTCGGATTTGCACAAGGTACTGATCAATGGAACTGAACACGAAGTGAGCATCAGCTCTGACCTTTCTTCAGTGCTGATCGGTGGAAAATCGCATCAAATCAAATCATTTCTGGTGATCGACGGACGGCCTACTCGGATTGAGGTGGACGATCATCTGTTTGGAGTGGATTTCAAGGATGAACATGCCAAGAAGAGCGGAAGATCAGGAAAAAGCACCGGAATCATCACTGCTCCTCTGCAGGGCGTGGTGTCTTCGCTCAGCGCGAAACTCGGGCACAGGGTAGCCGAAAAAGATGTGCTTCTGACTATAGAAGCCATGAAAATGCAGAATGAGATCCATGCAGACGTCAACGGAACCGTGAAAAACATCATGGTTAAAGCTGGAGATACAGTGCGGGAGCATGATCTGTTGATTGAGATTGAGCCTGATTCTGCAGAAACCTGAAAAACCAGCAGTTATGATCGGATAAAAAAAGAGCTCCAGGTGGAGCTCTTTTTTATTTTGTGCAAATTTAGATCAGTGTCCGGTAGCTGGAGTTTCAGTAGCCGGAGTAGCTGGAGTCTCAGCAGCCGGAGTTGCTGGAGTCTCAGCAGCCGGAGTTGCTGGAGTCTCGGTGGCCGGAGCAGCCGGGGTTTCGGCAGCTGGAGTAACCGGAGTTTCGGCGGCCGGGGTCGTGGCTGGAGCGGTTTCTGTGACAGCAGGTGTTTCAGTGACTGGTACAGGTTTCTTTGTCACTTTCTTGACCGGCTTCTTGGTGGCTTTCTTGACCGGTTTCTTGGTTTTCTTGACCGGCTTCTTCACTACAGCTTTCTCAGTTTCAGCCGGAACCAGCTCGGCCTGGTTTTCTGCCGGGGGATTAGTTAATTCTGAAGCCTGTCCTTCTGTGTTCTCCTTGAGGAGCTGATCTTTCAGTTCCTGGATCTTTGAATTATCAACAACCGGTCTGGAGTTGAAATCAACGATGTCGCGGAGCGAGGAAACGACTGCGGAAGCCTGTTCCGGGCTGTTGCCGGAAGCGGTAACATCGCCTTCGACGCCCTGGAGCGAGTTCTGCACCTGCTCGGCTGAATATTTTTTGCTGTTTAAAACAACGAAAATATGGTCGGCAGTCCGATTCTTCTGATGGTTGGTCAGCCTACCGTTAGCCCTGGACTGTGCCAGAGCGGTAGCAAGCTTCTCGCAGAGACCGTCGATCGCATCGTTCTTCTCACCATAAAGCGCGATCATGTCGTCTTTAATAGTGGCGATCTGAGCTTCGCTGGGCTGGCTGTTTTTCTTGATTGCAGTAAAGTCTGATCTCAGCTGGTGGACCTGGTCCTTCTGGGTGTCAGTCATCTGGTACTGATCGGCTGAAGCAGTGTCCTCAGCCAGCAGGGGCAGGGAGAACATCAGTAGGGAAAGCATCAGAGCAAGGGCGAGAAATCTCATTGCGTACCTCCTGTACAAATTTCAGATTAAAGTCCGCATTTATATATTCCTTTGGAAAAGATTTGTCAAGAGTCCATACCGGTAGACCTCTGATATACTGTTAAAATGGGATTCAACATGAATCGGCAATTTTTGCTGGACCTGATCCTGGAATGCCGCAATTGTGAGCTTTCCGGTCATCGCAGGCAGGCAGTTCTGCCGCAGGGTGATTGGGACAGTGGAGTATTTTTTCTGGGGCAGGCACCGGGGGAGACTGAAAACCAGAGCGGACACCCGTTCTGCGGACCTTCAGGTTCGATTCTGGACCTGCTGTTCCGTGAAGCGGAATTCACCAGAAATGAAGTTTATCTTACCAATCTGGTTAAATGTCATCCACCACATAATCGCAGAGTCAGAAAGGATGAAATTGCTGCCTGCAGCTGCTTCGTAGATCAGGAAATCTGTCTGGTCAAACCAAGGCTGATCATACCACTGGGATTCTACGCCACCCGCTATATTTTTGACTATCTGGGGAAGATGAACCTGATTCGTGCGGATTTTCCAGGCTATACCGGAAAAATAATCGAGTTCTCAGGATTCTCCATCCTGCCCCTTGCACACCCGGCAGTTGTTTTTCACCAGCCCCAACTGGAAAAATCAATCATGAAAAAATATTTCGCAGCCGGGAATCTGATCAGAAGATTCAGGAATTCATGACTGTTCTGGAATCCAGTTTTCTCTTGAGATATTTTTCAATCAGATCAACCTGACCGGAATTGATCAAAAATCTGAACAGATAGTATTCGTTGAAAGGCTGGTAATTAGCTGATCCGGGGAAAGGACAATCCTTGCAGGTGCTGAGCCCGTTCCAATCACCCAGCAGCATTTTCTCCCTGAGCGGACCTGCTTTTTCAAACCACAATTTCTGAAATGAATCCTGTTTCAGGTTTCCCAGTGAGTTGTGCAGCGGGGAATCATGGCAGCAGACTGTCAGTTCGCCGTCCCAGCGGATTGAGGGGTTAAGGAACGGTAGTGAGCACGGAGGGCGGAATTCAGGCGACGGTCTGAGCGACTCCGGCTGGTGATACTCAGGGACGAAGAAAACTCTGTGCTCCTGGAGAGTCCTGATCCATCCGCAGATTTCCTCATGCAGGCCTGCATTTAGGGCTGACATCCGTGAATCCAGAGGATCGCAGGAGCGAAAATACAGGATATCTTTCTTTACCCAGTCGTGCCAGGCCGTAACCTGGATCTCAGGGAGCCTTTCCCTGAAATATTCAAAAAATAATTTGGCCTCGTGCAGGTTATCCCGGGTGACTATGAACTGGAAGATGTTTCTGACCGGAAGATGGCGATAATTTTTAAGATAATGGGAAATATTATCCTGAATTAGATTAAAGTCTCCGCCGCGGACAGCAGCATGAGTATCTTCAGTGCAGGCGTCAAGAGAAAAAACAATCCGCAGGTGCTCTGGAACTACTTCGGCAAGTTTTTCCTGAAATTGTGGAGTAAATTCCAGGACATTGGTATGAAACTCTACTTCCTGATAGAAGGCTTTCTTTTCCTGCCGGCTGCGTACGATGTCCAGTATCTTTATGAATTCAGGATGCAGCAGAGGTTCTCCGAGCCAGAAAAGAGAAAGCATTCTGACTGGAAAGGGAAGGGTTGAAAGATCGGAAATGATCTTTTCAAGCAGAGGCAGCTCCATCAGGCCTTTCTCAGGTCTACCATGAACTGTTTCCCAATCCCTGTACTTCTGACTGCAAAAGCCGCAGGAGAGCTGGCAGAGGTCTGTGACTTCAAGCTGAAGATAAAGTGGGATGTAAAATTTGCGAAGAGTTCGATGGCAGTATTCAGGAAGGATTTCCGGTAAACCTGTTTCTGCCAGAAATTTCTGCAAAACATCAATCTCCGCCGGGATTTCATTTTTACATGCAGCGCAGGGTGGAGATCTGAAATCACCTCTGATCTGCGAGAGACGCAGTGAATTCATGCCAGGCCCTTCCCAGAGCTCGAAAAAACTTTTGTCCTTCATACTTCCGAGTGCGGTTTCCAGATTGAAATCCCGGCAGCAGAAAGATAATTCTCCTGAAGAGCTGATCAGCGGGGATTTGTAAAGGTTAAGGCAGGCACATTTTTCAAAAAGAGCGGTATAATCGGTCGTGAAAAAATCGCGGCTGAATTCGGCGGTAATTTTCTGTTCTCCGCTAAAGACATGGTATCTGGGTTTGTTTTCGATCTGATGTATTTCCCGTCCTTCCACTGTTATGTACTTAAGCAGAAACTTGAAGCTGAATTCCATTTGATCCATTTCTATGGATGCACTGAAAAAGGGACCTGTTTTCTCCAGGCAAAGATGGTTGCCGTGCCATGAAAAAGGTGCACAGTCACCAATGACGAAGGCTTCTAAAAACGGAAGAACTCCAGAAGGAGTAATCCCTGAAGGGATTACCAGGCGAAAATTCAGGATCATTTGACGAATTCCAGAGTATAGAAGGGAATGAATTGACCAAGATTCTGTTCCAGCAGTTCGTGATAAATCTTTTCTTTCTTCAATTCCTCAGAGTAAAAAGGAATCAGATAGGGAAGGAAAAAACGATATCTGGTCCGTTGCCCAGGATTGAAAGCGATATCGTCGGGATGTCCTGTGTCGAGTCTGCGCTTGATTTCCAGTGTCCATTCACCTATGCATTTCATTTTTTCGACTTCGGGAAAATTGCTGACTTTGCCGTTGAAGGTCCAGCGGCATTCGATATCTGACGAAGATTCCGTCGCTTTAGCCGGCATTAAGGCATTGATCGTGGCGCCTTCGTAATACAGCGGTATCACGTCAAGAGCTTTGTACGACTTGTCGCCGCTGTCGTGGTAATTCAAGCCGAAAAGCTGATATGTTTCGTTGAGGTAGATGGGAAACGAGTTCTGCACACGCCCCTTCTCCATGAGGAGATCTTTTTTTTCGATGGTCGGAGTTGCTTTGCAGAAATTGTCATCAAGGTTCCTGGAGATACAGGTTCCAGGGGTCCAGTTCCAGAGGTCGAATCCCATGGGTAATCTCTTGGACAGGCATGTTTCAAGATCGTGATCGCCAATCTCCCAGTAGATGTCGAGAAACAGGTATTTGTAAGGATTGTAATACTTGTATCCTGTGAACGAGAGCAGAAAATAAGTCTTCTGACGCTCGTCCCATTTTAAACAGCTGACATAGGGTTCGCAGGGGATGTTGTTGGAAAATGAAAAAAACATGAAGACATTGTCCTGGTCATACAAAGCCGCCATCCTGAGATTGTCGAAAAATTTTGATTCAAGGATCACAGGGGACCCGTATACCTGATCCATGAATCCGTCAAGTTGAGGTTGGGCTGTAGTATGGGTGCAGCGCACGATTTTTCCGGAATCCGGTATCTGTGGGATTTTGCTTCCTGCCGGCAAGTCGATAGTGTATGGAAATTTCTCTGGAGGAAAGCCGGGGGGCAGGTTGTCCAGATGAGTCAAAGCAGTAAGTCTTTTTAAGTGCGCTTCAGTTTCTGCTGCATAAGGATTTACAGGCAGAGAAAGGGTTTCGGAGGTAGCGGGGATCGGAATGTTCAGGGATGTTACAGTCTTTTTAGGATGGAGCGGAATAATGTTGATTTCACCCTTTCTGATGAGCAGGTTCAAAAAAAACAGGTTAAATCCTAATAAAAGGACCAGCAGTAAAATGATTAGCTTTGAAGTCACTTTTTTTCCTCCTGTCTATTGTCTGAAGCGGAAAAAGAAAGTCTTGATTTGAGGAGTTCTGCTTCCGCCATGTATCTGAAATCATGGTTATAGTGGCAGTTTTTTATGAAATCGGTGGATTTCGAGATTTCTCCTTCCCGCTCCAGCAGCCTCGCCATCAGATAGTAATATTCTGGAATTTCCCATTTTTGATTGAGAAGTTGAAGTTTGATCCTGGCGAACTTGTCGTCGGATTCTCCGGTCTGCTCAAACAGATGATAAAGGTCCAGGTAGGGATCGATAAAATCCGGTTTAAGCGAAATCGTTTTTTGCAAATAAAAAATGGCTTGTGGAATGTTTGCGAGCTTCTGGAATCCTGTGGCAAGGCGATAAGTCACCTGCGGATCCTGTGAATTCGCCAGATAGGCGTTTTTCAAGTGCTGCTGTGCTTTCTGACTTTGATCTGAATCCAGGAACAGTTCTCCCAGAGCGAGGAGCAGGTCGGTCTGATAGGGAGCACTCAGCAGAAGGGAAGAGAGTAAAATTTCGGCTTTGGCGAATTCTTTCAGATATAGATAGATAAAAGCCAGTTCCTTGCCGACACTGAAATCATTGAATTTGGAATAAAGTTCCTCGAAATGAGAAACTGCGCTCTTGTAATCGCGCTTTTTCAGATGAAGGAATCCAAGTACTTTCACGGTTTCAATGTCTTCAGGAATGATCTTGGCCAGGCGCTGAAAATAATAAATTGCTGCATCATAGTTTTCCGTGCTTTTGTAAGTCAGCCCGAGGTAGTAAATACATTCCGGGTCAAAGGAGTCCCGCTCAAGGTATCGCTTCAGCTGATCCACTGCTCCAGAAAAATTCCCCTGAAAGTATTGAGAAATACCGATCAGTTTGAAGGGTTCGGCCTGATGGGGAAAAGTCTCCAGACATTTAGCGCCGTAATCATTAAGTTTGTCATATTGTCTGACTTTAAGCAGAGCCCTCAGGATGTTGATGTAAGGATAAAAGCTTATCCCGGGGTGGGCCTTGATCAACCGCTCGTACATCGGAATGGCATGGGACATCTCGGCCTGGTTGAAATAGATGTTGCCGAGATAGAGCAGCGCGTCGAAGTTGTCAGGGTCCTGCTTGAGGATTTCCTGGAACATGCTGAGGGCTTGGCTCTGGATACCGCCCTGCAGCAGGGATTTTGCCTGATCGACTCGCTGCTGGATGGTGTCAGTGCGGTTATCTTCTGTCCTGGAATGTTCTTCGGCAGCCCGGAATTTATCGAATTTATAAACTTTGGCCATTTTTCAATCCGTATTTACTGATTTTATTGTAGAGAGTTTTCCTGTCTATGCCCAGGGTTTCAGAGGCGCGGGATATATTCCAGTTTTCGCGTGAAAGGATCAGACTGATCTGCCTTTTTTCCATATCTTCAAGAGTATCACCGGTTTTTTCGACAATTTTCAGCTGCTGAGGCAGCAAGTCTGCGGCGTTGATGGTATCGGAATTGCTGAGCACTATCGCCCGCTGGATCGTATTTTCCAGTTCCCGGATGTTCCCCGGCCAGTTGTGCTCAAGCAGAATATTGAGGGCATCCGGGGTGATCCTGATGACCTTCTTGTTCAGTTCCTGGCTGAATTTCACCAGAAAGTGCTCCACGAGCAGAGGGATGTCTTCCTTACGTTCTCTGAGAGGAGGCAGGGAGATGTTCAAAACGTTCAGACGATAGAAAAGATCTTCCCGGAAATTGCCTTTTTTGATCTCATCTTCAAGGTTTTTATTGGTGGCTGCGATCAGGCGTACGTCAGTCTGAATCGATTCTTCGCTGCCGACAGGTTCGATCACTTTGTCCTGCATCACTCTCAGCAGTTTGATCTGGATTTTTGGGGAAATATCACCGATTTCATCCAGAAACAAAGTTCCGCCGTCGGCAAGTTCGAATCTGCCTTTTTTGTTGCTGATCGCTCCGGTGAATGAACCTCTGAGATGACCGAAAAGTTCTGACTCCAGAAGCGTTTCCGGCAAGGCAGCACAGTTTACTTTGATCAGCGGAAATTTGGCACGCGGGCTCTGCGCGTGAATCACATCAGCCACGACTTCCTTGCCTGTTCCAGACTCGCCAGTGATCAATACAGTGACATTGATTTCAGCAACCCTGTCGATCAGATCGTAAATCCGGCGCATTCGCGGTGAATTACCGAGCATTTTGCGGCCGCTGGATTCTTTTTTCAATTCCCGTTTGAGTTCCGTGTTTTCCCGGATTAAAGTGGTAGTGTTAAGAGCACGCTGGATGGAAAAACGGATCTTGTCGTAGGAAAAAGGCTTTTCGATGAAATCAAAGGCTCCCTGCTTCATTGCGGACACCGCGGCTTCTACAGTACCGTAAGCAGTCATCACTATCACGATCAGGGAAGGATGGAGCTCCCGGGCTTTTTGTAAAAGATCAAGTCCGCTCAGCCCGCTCATGCGCAAATCAGTGATCAGAAGATCGAAGTCTGCATCCGACAGAAGCTTTAAAGCAGTCGAACCGTTGCCGGCAGTGAAGATTTCATAACCTTCGGATTTCAGGGTGTCTGCGAGGGCGTTCAGCATGATGCTCTCGTCGTCCACGATCAGAATGCGGGATTTTCCAGTACTCATACGGTAATAAATATACTGATTGACATTGAATCTGTCAATCTTGCCCGGTTTTGAATTAACTCAGTCTTTTTGCAATAATAGTCGGATGCAGACGCTCAAGAGAACTGTCAAAATATCTGTACGTGGACTGGTGGAACATGTATTGAACCGGGGCGATCTCGATTTTTCCTTTTTTGGTGCCTCACGGATGGCGGAAGGGGTGCGTGCTCATCAGAAAATCCAGAAATCCAGACCTGAGGGGTACTGTGCGGAAGTTCAGGTGAAACGAAGATTCGAGACGCCTGAATTCACCCTGGAAATATCTGGAAAAATTGACGGTGTGCTTCCGGGATCCGACAAAACAGTGATTGAAGAGATCAAGACCACAGGACGTGAGCTGAACGAACTTGAAAGATATGCAGACCTGCACTGGGCGCAGTTGAAAGTCTATGCCTATATTTACTGTCTTGAGCATGACCTGCAGGCTTTGGAAGGACGGGTCGTCTATCTGCAGCAGGACAGCGGAGAAATCAGGGAAATGATCCTGCCGCTCTATTTACCTGAACTGACGGATTTTTTTGACAGCCTTTTTTCCAGTTATCTGGAATGGGCACTGCGAATCTCAGGCTGGCAGAAGATCAGGGACAAAGCGCTTCTGGAATGCCCTTTTCCATATAAATCGTACCGGAGAGGACAGCGACGGATGGCGGTGGGAGTCTTCAGGACGGTCAGGGATGGTGGGGTGCTGCTGGTGGAGGCACCCACAGGCATCGGAAAAACCATGGCAGCCATCTATCCATCCGCAAAAGCACTTGGAAATGGGGACTGCGACAAAATATTTTATCTGACTGCCAGGAATACACAGGCCTGTGCCGCTGAAAAAGCGGTCCTGGAACTGTCTTTGCTCGGAGTAAGGCTGAAGTCTGTGACGCTGACAGCCAAGGAAAAAATCTGCCCCCTGCCAGGCACTTCCTGCAATCCGGTTGATTGTAAATTCGCAGCCGGATATTTTGACAGATTGAGCGAGGGTCTGCTGGAAATATTCGGCCAGGACCGCTTTGATCAGGCGGCAGTGCTTAAGGCTGCTGAAACCCATAGTCTCTGCCCTTTCGAATTTTCGCTTGATCTGTCCCTCCACGCCGATCTTGTGATCTGCGACTATAATTATGCATTTCATCCCAGGGTTTATCTGCGTCGTTTCTTCGCCGAGGAAAACGGTAACTATGTTTTCCTGGTGGACGAGGCACACAACCTGCCTGACCGGGGGCGGGAGATGTTTTCCGCAAGTCTTTTCAAGAGTGACTTCCTGGCAGTCAAAAAAAACTTGAAAAATGAGCTGAATCTCGCACGCAGACTTTCTTCGATCAACAGCATATTTCTGAAACTCAAGAAAAAAATGCATGACTCAGTCGAAAGCTTTAAGGATCCCCCGGAGATTCTCATCCAGCCCTTACGGAAGTTCCTGAAGGCAGCGGAGAATCGATTGTCGGACAGAAAAAGACCTGCAGGCAGGGAACTGCTGGAATTTTATTTCGAAGTTTCCGCTTTTCTGAGGATTCTGGAAAACTACGATCAGAATTATGCCACAATCATGGAAACCGGCGGAAAGGATCTGGTGGTGAAGCTTTTCTGTCTGAATCCTTCTCTGCTGATGAAAGAGAGCTTTACCAGAGCCAGAGCTTCAGTGCTTTTCTCAGCCACTCTTTCCCCGCCGGATTATTTTCTTGAGACATCTGGTTGCAAGGGAGCTATGGTGATCAGCCTGCCTTCCCCATTTCCTCCTGAAAACCTGAAATTGCTTTCAGCCGACAGGATTTCGACCATGTATAAATTCAGAGATGAGACCAAGGAGCAAATCGCTGCAATGATCGAGGCTGCTGTTTCAGGCAAAATCGGTAATTACTTCGCTTTTTTTCCTTCTTATGAATATCTGGATAAAATCAAGGAGATAGTGATCCGGAATCCGGGGATTGAAATAGTGATACAACGGCCGGGAATGAATGATACCGACAGACTGGCATTCCTCGACCGGTTTTCCGCTGCAGGTAAAAAGACGCTGCTCGGTTTAGCCGTGATGGGAGGGATATTCGGAGAAGGGATTGACCTGGTCGGTGACAAACTGTCTGGAGCAATGATCGCGGGTCTCGGACTCCCCGGCATTTCAGCAGAGCGTGAATTGATCAGGGAATATTTTCAGAGGACAACCGGGATTGGGTTTGAAATCGCCTACCTCTATCCTGGCCTGAATCGGGTGCTGCAGGCTGCGGGCAGGGTGATCCGCACCGAATCAGACCGTGGATTTGTGCTGCTGATCGACAGCAGATACAAAGAAGTGAGGGTCAGGAAATTACTTCCCTGCCACTGGACGCTTACTCCTGTAAGGAATACAGCCGAAACTTGCTTCCTTCTAAGCGAATTCTGGTGCAATGGAGCAGGAAATCGTGTAGAATGATAATCTGATATTAGATTCAGGAGACTTGAAATGTGCAGGATGATTTTAGCTGCCGGAAAAATTGAAATGACGCAGCTTGTGGATGGCCTTCTGCTGATGGCTTCCGACAGGAATGAACTGCACGAGAACAACCGCGACAGGCACGGTGGGTTTACCCACGAGGACGGCTGGGGTGTGGTTTTTCTTGAAAACGGGGAACTCCGCGACAGGAAATCCCAGTTGTACTGCCTCAATGATCCTGAAATCAACGCCTTGAAAACAATCTCCACCGGACTGGCACTTTTACATGCCAGACTGGCTTCGAGCGGACGGAGAGGAGTACAAGACCCCCATCCGTTCCTGAAAACATTTCCAGGTCTGGGTAATTTTTATTTTACCCACAACGGCACAATCAGGGACGAGATCATTTGCAATGGTTCCATGCAGCCGGACGGGGACACTGATTCCGAACGCTGGTTCTGCTGCATGCTTTCCGATTTTGCCGCAGGAGGAGTGGATGCGGTAAAAAAGAGAGTGCGGGAACTGAAAGTTTATTCAGGCGCTAATTTCTTCTTCGGCAACAGTGAATTTGCCCTGGCAGCAGTGCATTACAACCTGGACCCTGAGAGTATCCCTACCGCAAGGGGTATCCCGACTCCTGAGTATTACACCATGAAACTGGGGAAATCTGCAGAAGCGATCTATGTCAGCTCTGAAAAAATTCCCATCCCTGGAGTGGAGTGGAGAACTCTGGCAGAAGGGGAACTGGTACTGATCAATCTGCGGACTCTGGAGTGCTCAGTCAGCAGCATCTATTGCTGAAAGTCTATTTCCCATCCGGATTTTCAAGGAATTTCCTGATACCTTCCAGATAGACCTTCCAGGAAAACAGGAAAGCCTGATTGTGGCTGCCGTGTATTTCCAGAAAAAATTTTGGCTGTGGCGCCAGCTGATATAGTTTTTCCCCCATTTCCACAGGTATGAACTCGTCTTCAGGGCTGTGGATGATCAGCACAGGACACTTGATTTTGAGGATATTCGAGAAATTGGGATATTTACAGGTGCAGAGGAGTTCTGCCGGCAGATACCAGTATACTTTTCCGGCCATATCAGGAATCGAGGTGAAGGTATTTTCGAGGATCAAAGCGGAAGGTGTTTTTTCTGCGCAGAGCGCCAGTGCGACTCCACCGCCCAGTGAATGCCCGTAAACCACTATCCTGCTGTTCGAATATCCCTTGATTTTAGTGAGATAATCCCAGGCTGCCAGAGAATCCAGGTAGGTGCCTTTTTCGCTTGGGCGGCCGGGACTTTCTCCGTATCCGCGATAGTCGATGGTCAGAACATTGTATCCCAGGCGAGTCAGGAAGTGCAGCCTGTCCAGAAAAAAGGACATGTTCAGGCTGTTGCCGTGGAAAAGCAGGAAAACATTTTCCGAAGGAATGCTGGAATGCACAAACCAGCCCGTGATTTTCGCTCCGTCGCTGGTGCCGATTTCCACTTTTTCATAAGTCAGGCCCAGTTTATCAGGTGTGCGTTCAATTACAGGGGACGGGTGAAAGAGGAGATTTGTCTGGTTGAAATAGACATAGGCACAGATTCCGAGATAAGAAAGAATCAGGATTCTCAGTATTTTCCAGCAGAAGGTGAGGGCGCGGCAGGTAACCGTATTATTTGTCTGCATTCACGTTACCTACGATGTCCATGATCACAAGGCCGGACAGAGTAAATCCGAAAATCGCCGGGATGTGCGCGACCGTTCCATTGATCCGGGCTTTCTGCTCGCACCAGTTATGTTCGTCTATGTCCGGGCAGACGCAGTTTTCACTGCCACAGGTACTGTTCTCCAGAGGTCTGCTGGCAGGCTCCACACTGTAGACGCAGATGATGTCTTCAGGCAGGCCTGATTCCCTCAAACCACGCCTGACGCGCTTGGCCAGCGGACAGATGGTGGTTTCCGACAATTTCCCGACTCTGATCTTGGAGGGATTGATCTTGCAGGCAGAACCCATTGAGGAGAAGACAGGGATGCCCTTCTCACGGCAGGTTGCCAGCAGATGGATCTTGTTTTTCAGGCTGTCGATGGCATCGATCACATAGTCATACTGTTCAAGGTGAAAAAGGGAAGAGGTGCGTTCCTCGTAAATTTCTTTCAAAGCTGCGATCTGCGCCACAGGGTTGATCGTGAGCAGTCTGTTCCGCAGTTCCTGCACTTTGGATTTGCCGATGTTGTGTACATTTGTCTGAAGCTGGCGGTTGAGATTGGTAATGCAGATGAAGTCCGAGTCTACCAGTGCCAGCTGCCGGATCCCTGAGCGGACCAGGCTTTCAGCGCACCAGGAGCCGACCCCGCCTGTGCCGAAAATGATCACTTTTTTAGTCTTGATCCGCTCAAGCTGGTTTTTACCGATCAGCAGTTCCAAGCGGTGAAAAATTAATGAAGTATCCATAGAGCCTCTTGTCTTAAGATTAGAGGCTCTTGGAGCACTAGCAAAACTCTCGCACAGGGCAATTTACAGTGATCATTGTCATGCTGAAAATCGAGTTTTGCAAGTGTCTCCATGGGAACAATATAAAAGACTGATTGAATTCAGTCAACCTGAAGAAATATCCGGACAGGCAAATATTGTTGATTTCATTGTTTCTTCACTTGAAATGCAGGTCATGTTTTGAAACAATGAGCTTCTTGCAAAATGTTTTATTCAGCTGTATCTTGACATTTATTAGAGGCTCATGTGGGGCACTAATGCCTCATAATGATCTGAAAGAATCATCAGGGCGGTTCATGCAGGATTATTATTATCCGGTCAATGACAGGGTGCTGCAGAAGCTCTTGAAACAGGGAAGCGGCGGGCAGGAATCTGTTTACCGTATCTTCGAGAAATTCCTGCGCGACCTGCTGATTGACGACCCCAATGATGTCCGCACCATGCTTCGGCTGGGAGTACTTTATCGTGAAACCGGCAGAATTGGCAAATCATTGCGTTATCTGTTGCGCTGCAGAAAGTCAGAGCAAACGGAATTCAGCTCCCAGATCCATTTTGAGCTGGCCAACACATACAAGGAACTGGGTGATTTTCAACTGGCCCTGGAAGAACTCTTGCAGATTCAGGAAAACGATTTTACCGAAGGTATGCGGGAACTTGCAGATTTCTGCGGGGAAATGCCATGAACGGATTTTTGAATTTTGCCGACAGATCCTACAAGCTGACCGGACGAAAGGATTATGGTGAAGTATCGATTATTTTTTCAGGGGAATTATATAATAAAATCGAGATTTCAAAGCAGTTTGACAGGGATGTTTCAGTCGAAGAGCTGGTTTTCAGGCTGTATCAGAAACACAAGGAAAAATTCATTGCCGGCTTTGACGGGGATTTCAATCTTGTCCTGTTTGACAGGGGCTGCGACAGGATCTTTCTTTTCCAGGACCTCACAGCCCTGACTCCGCTTCTCTATCATTTCGACGGATATAAACTGATCTTCGGTCATGATTACTCATATTTCAGAAGTCATCTGCCGATTCAGATCGACTACGAAGGACTCTCTTCCTATTTGAGATTCGAATATTTCAAGGAAGGGCAGACGATGCTGAAGGGAGTGCGGTTGATTCCGCCAGGCCATTACCTGGAAGTTTCCCAGTCCGGCTGCAGGCTGTTTTGTTATTATAAACCAGCCCCTGCAGCACCTGTCCGCAGTATCAACGAAGCCGCGGAATCATTACGAGATCTTGCTGTTCACGCACTGAAAAAAAGGCTCCATACCGGATCACTGGATCTCATGTATTCAGGAGGCCTGGATTCCAGCGCCTTGCTTGCCGCTGCAGACCTCGCAGGGATCAGCACCAGGACATTTTCCCTGCGCTTTTCCGAGCCTGGATTTGACGAAGGCACTTACAGATATGAGATGCTCAGCGGCAGGATTGAACATCAGGAATTTCTTGTTACACTTAAGAACTATGCGGAAGAACTTCAGAAATTGATTGTCAGCGGTGTCCAGGGATGTGCATTCGGCCAGGACCATGCCGCATTTCTTTCCGCCATCTCAGCGTTCTGCCTGAACAGCAGTCTTTTTTTCGGACTTCCCGCTGACGAGTGGTTTTTCGGTTATCCTTTCATGTCCTCTGCTGTGATCGCCAAACGCCGGGTTAATCAAGTTTCCGCGCTCTTTTCTGCCGGGATTCCTGATAACCCAGACAGACCTGGGATAGTCCGGCATCTGAAGATGGAATTCCTGCCTGTACTCCGTCATCATACCGATTATCTTGTCAGACGCCTCTCTGATCAGGAGATCATTGAGCTGATGGGGGTGGAGTATCTCTCGCCTGATCCTGAAACTCTGCCTGACAACCCTGAAGAATTTTTCAGATCACTGATCCTCTTTCAGTATAAAAATTCGCTGCCTGGAAATAATTACTTGAAACTTCATTCGATTGGAACTCTTTCAGGGAATAAAATCCAGCTGCCTTTTTCCGATCTATCGATCCTGGAGTTTGCCCTGTCCCTGCCGTTCGAACTGGCAGTGAGCGAACGCCAGAGGAAATTCATCCTGTCCAGAGCTTTTCCGGAGATCCCTGCCATCATCCGCAGCAGGAGAAAGCAGGGCTTCCAGATCCCGCTCAATGCCTGGATCAGAAGCAGGGAACTTTCTTTTATCCGGGAATATCTGCACGATCATGCTGTGACCCTGAAAATTCCACATGACATGATTGAACGGTTTTACACGGATACTGTAAAACCCGAGGAATCGGCGGAAAAGATTTGGATGCTGTTTGCTGCGCTATTGATGGTGAATTCGTTGAAATAAATATAGGGGGGAACGGCAGTTCTCCCTTACGAAGATTTTCCTATACAGATATTGTAAATAGAACCGATATATTTATTGAATTCTAATCTGGAGGACAATATGGATGACCTTAAGAGCAGGCTGAAAAAAGTAGGGGAGAAATTCGGGATGAAGATCACTCCGGAAAATGTGGACCAGATTGTCAGAGACACCTGGGAGAAATATTATAAGATGTCGAAGAAATAGATTGCGAATGATGATGGAATCAAAAAAGCCCGCGGATGCGGGCTTTTTTTGTTTTATGCGATTTTGACGGCGTTTATAAAGATCCCTGTTCCAACTTGTTGGAACAGGGATCAAGTAACTGTAAGAAAACCCATTCCGGACGGAACGGGTTTTCAACAGTTACTAGACAGGTCGGGCTGTAAGCCGGGTTCTGTATCCTCCTTGCGGGGGATGGCAACCATCTATCTGGGACCATGGTTTCCCAAGGCCTCAAGCGACCAACCCGGGGACATCGGGCAGAGCAACCCGTCCCCCTATTAGGTCTTGCTTCCAGCGGGGTTTATCCGTCCGGTCCGTCACCGGACCGCCGGTGAGCTCTTACCTCACCTTTTCACCCTTACCCGACACCCGCAAGCGGGTATTGGGCGGTATAGTTTTCTGTGACACTTTCCGTAGGGTTTCCCCTCCCGGCAGTTAACCGGCGCTGTGCTCTTGTGAAGCCCGGACTTTCCTCAATCTGTTACGGCGCTTGGCCGTTACAGGTTGCGGTTGCCCACCCGGCCTATCTTTTTTTCCTTACGTCTTCTCAAATATCCGCAGTTGTAACATTTCACCAGTTTGAAGTCAAGCCAGTCGTTGTTTTTCATCTGCGTAATCATCATCTTGCTGCCGCAGCGGGGGCAATGACTCTTGAACCAGTAATTGATGAGCCCGAAAATCAGGAGGAAAAAAACCGTGTAAAGCACCCAGAATCGGAATTTTTTCCAATTTCTGGCACCTTCGATCTGACCGAGCCGGCTTTCCAACTCCGGATAAGATTTGGAAATTTCCCGCTGCAGTTGAGTGATGGCTTCCAGAAGCCCGGTACCGATGGAAGTGCTTTCCAGGTTACTGATATTGTCTTTGTTTTTAAGCTTTTCAGCGTATTCCAGTTCGGATTTTCTGAATGTATTGACCAGCATATCATTGGCATGGTCTACTTCTTTCTCGTCAATGGCGTAAACAAAGCGGCGGTCCAGTTCTATGCTGTAAATGCCCTGTTTGGGGAACAGCAGAAAGAGAATCTGGAACATACCCTGGCTATGTTTCTGATACTGGTTGAAGAAAAAACTGACAAGCTCTTTGTCATCGTAACCATAAAGGTCAGGAAGGATCAGCACTGTGAAGGTGGTATGGATGGAGCTGCGGGCTTCTACAATTTTATCGTTGATCTTCTGCCTGTAATCGTCTCCGATCACACCTAAATAATCCATAAAGTTTTCCGTGCCCTGGTAAACCTTCAGTTTTTCAGCCATCTGAATGGCTTTGCGTTGAGACGAGAAAAAGTAGGCGATTGCCAGGATCAGGATGGGGACGATGATGATTGCGACAAATTTCCTATCGCTTTGCAAGAATGTCCTCCAGATAAAGAATTCTTTTGCAGTTGGGACAGGATATCAGGCGGATGTTTTCAGAAAGCTGATTGACAGTTTGATGATCCAGGCTGATATTGCAGCCTGTGCAGATGCAGTTCTTGACAGGCACCAGCACATTGAGGTATTTCCCATGCAACCGGGTAAATAATGAAAGCAGGCTGGGATCGGTTTCAGTGGAAACTTTCTGTTTTTCAGAGGAAAGTGCTGCCAGCTGTTCCACTACTTCGGGAAGCCTAAGTTCAAGGCTTTCCTGTTTTCCCTTTAATTCCAGTTCCAATACAAGGACCTGGTCTGACAGCCGTTTGATACGGGGCATAAGCTGGTCGCACTGATCCATCAGTTCGATCGAGGCAAGTTCAGCCTCATCCCTTTTCAGATCAAGATTGACCTTTTCCTGTTCCAAAGCTTTCAACTGTCGTTCAGAAGTCACTTCCCTGAGTTTCTCTTCAGTGTGCTTGATCCTGAATTCCATTTCCTTGAGTTCCTGGTTGGATGCAACAAGTTTTTTCCGGCACAGCTCATCTTCATGCTGCAATGTCCCCAGCTCGGTTTTGGATGTCTGGATGCGGTTTTTGCACTCAGTTACTGCGTCTTCCAGGGCAGTACGAAGGTCGGTTAAACTTTTTTCACGGTATAAACAATCCTGCAACATCAGAAGATGACCAATTTTTAGCATGCTATTCATTCTCCGGAACGGAAATCAGGCCTTTAAAAAATGTTTGCAGAAAATCTTTCAAGATTGAGGAGAAGCATGTTTCGCTCCCGAAATGACCGAGTGAGACAGGCAGAATCCCTGATTCCTGCAACTCCAGACTGTCATGATAGCGCAGTTCGCCGGTCAGGAGCAGATCCAGTCTGCGGTTGACAGTTGCTGAGACTATCTCGCGTCCTGATGAACCGGAACAGATCGCAATTTTCCGCACGATTTTTTTCAGATCTCCGGCTGCCTGAGGTTGAAATCCATTCTTTCTCAATATTCCTAAAATAGCGGAAGCCTTCACAGGGGAATCCAGGTGCCTGATTCTCCCGATCCCGTCTGTTGCAGAAGGTGGCTGGACTTCAAAGAAGTCGTATGCGACCTCCTGATATGGATGCACAGCCAGCATGTTATTCAGACTTTTTCTGAGATGCCGCTCTCTGCAGATGGTTTCCAGACGTACTTCATCAACCTGCTCAATAGCTCCGGGTTTACCGATGAAAGGGCGGGTTGAGGGATTGCCGCGAAACGAGCCGGTGCCTGGGGCTGCAAAAAAGCAGCAGTCGTAATTGCCGATCACGGAAGCGCCTCCGGCTATGAGGGCCGTCTTGACTTCGTCCAGATGTGATTCAGGCACGAAAACAGTAATCTTGAAGATTTTTTCTCTGGATGCGAGCAGCTGAGTGCTGTGTCCCTCGAACAGATCGGCAAGATAATCGTTGATTCCACCTGCTGCTGAATCCAGATTTGTGTGCAGGGAAATCAGGCTGATTCTGCGGAGGATCAGTTCGCGTACTTTTTTTGCCTGCAGTCTGCTGAAATTGAGGGACTTAACCGGTGAGAAGAACAAGGGATGATGTGTGATGATCAGATTGCATTTCGATTCAATCGCTTTGGCGATCATTTTTTCAGTCAGATCGAGTCCAACCATGATTCCACGGATCTGATCCATCGGATTACCGATCTGCAGCCCGCTGTTGTCCCATTCTTCCTGGAGAAGAAAGGGATATTTCCTGTCGATTTCGGAGAGGATTGAACCAAGTTTCATCATCAGAAAATTGTATCGGTAGAACGGTCAAAAAGCAAATCTTTCCCAGATTTTGAGGCAGTAATTACTGCCCTCTTCGCCGTACAGGACAATTTTTTCACTCAGATTGTAATTCCTGGCTAAAAATTCCTCTGCCTGTCCGGTAAGACGAAGGTCCTTCAGGGTCTCGCCTGAATCATCCGTATTTACACGGATTGAAGATTTGTCCAGCCAGGTCAGACCGAATTCAAGGATTCTATTTTTACTCTCAAACAAAGAATCCCCGGACTCGGAATATCTTTCGAGGGATGCAACAGGCAGATCAGGCGCGACAATCCGGATCTGGTCTGCAAAGGTAATCAAATTCCATTCATAGGAGTAGTTCGCAAAAATGAGATCTTTAGACTGATTAAAGCGGGAAGCAGCGATGCCTGCAAGCTGTCTGAGCTCATCTTTATTCTGATAGATTTTCCAGGGGTTGAAGAACTGGTCCAGATCCTGCAGTCCGCACATGAAAAGCGCTGACAGCAGGAACGGAGCAGCGAGCCTTGAGTTCTTAAGATTCAGGGCCAGAGTCAGCAGCATTACAGGCAAGTATGGCAGCAGATGATATGGAAAGAATGAGATGCGCTGAATTCTTGCTTTGGTGATTTCAGAAAAAACGGCCAGCAGGATGAACGGAATCAGATAGAGGGGAAGCAGATTTCTGCCGGAACCTTTTCTGAACATCAGAAAGTAAATCAGCACTGTGAACGGAAGCGCCAGTGTCCAGTTCAACCACAGATAGCGCTCTCCCATCAGGAAAAGATAGGCTGGAGTGTAAAGCAGATATTGAAAGGACAACTCTGGATCAAAGATATTGATGGCCGGCTTGGTGGCAGTAAGACCGATGCTTTTGCCCGATGCAATCCCGTGCAGAAATGGGTTCGAAAGGATTACTGAAAAGAGGGGAATAGAGAAGAGCAGGATCAGAATCAGCGGACGTTTGAAATTCACCCGGCGTACGATCATGGCATCGATGAATAATGCTGCGATTAAAAATAAATGATAATAATAAGAATAAATAGCCAGTAAGCAGACTACAGTAAAGGCTGCAGTTTTTCTGCTCGAAAGCGCATGCAGATATGTATATAAAAGCAAGACTGCTATCAAAATGTGGAATGAATAGTAGGTGGCTTCGCGGCTGAAAAAGAGAAATCCCGGATTCAGAGCCAGCAGGGCCAGCCATTTCCGGTCCAGTGATGTGCGCCGCAGGATTTGATCGAAGATTACAAGCGTCAGGAATCCGAAGAAGATCGAAGAAAGGCGCAGCGCTATCATGCTCCCGCCGCCGAGTTGCCTGTAGACAGAGATCAGAAAATAATACACAGGGGGATGCATGCCATGCACAAAATTCTCCTGCATATACTTATAATTCGTAAAATAAGTGGCTGTCTCATCCGAAGTAGGGTCCCTGGTGGCGATTCCGGCCAGGCTGATCGCGAGAAAAGCAATGAAAATCAGTAGTTTCAGACTCCTGCCCCCATCCGCTCCAGGAAAGGCTGAATTTCCCTGTAGAGCCCTTTTTTTAACAGGTAGCGCACGAAATCAGCGTTTTTCATTGTGGGAGCATTGAGGTTAGCACATTGGGCGCATCGCGGGATCTTGTTAAATTCACCTCTGATGTGACAGAGCCTCCAGAAATTCAGCTTGGGCGAGTCCCAGATCTCGGAAAGAGTATTCAGACTAAGATCGCCGGTTTTCAGCTCCATGCCGACATCAAAGCAGCAGACTGTCACTTCTCCGGTCCAGTTGACAATCGGGGTGAACCACAGCCCGGGGCAAGGTCTTCTGACGAAATTTCTCTCTGTGACAGGTTTTTCTTTGAGAATGGAATCAGTGACTATGATCCGCCTGGAATTGTTCTGCTCGGTTTTCGGAATCAGACCGAGCCCGATCAATACTTCCTTATGGAGATTTTCAGCCGCAAGCTGATTGTCACAATCCAGCCTGCGGAAATAAATGGCGTCCTTGTTATACGAGGGCCAGTCATAGGCAATCATGAAATCAGATCCAAGCTCTGTCAGTATTCTCCTCCAGAAATCGAGAAATCCCGCTGCTTCTCTGCGGTTCTCGCTCATCACGATGAAAGCCAGGGTCACTTTAGGATACTGAAGCCCCAGCTCCCGTCTTCTATCCAGAAAATAGCGGATGTTTTCCACAGTGCGTTCATAGCATTGATTTTTATGAATCAGTTCATAAACCTGAGGTCCGGCGGCGTCAATGGAAAAGTGCAGCCTGAGCATCGTCGAAGGGTTCTGATCTATACGCTGTGCTGCTCTAAGTATCGTTTCGCTCTTTTCCCGGTCCAGCAGGCTCCCGTTGGTGTTCAGCGTCAGGTTTGAGAAAAGCCGGTTGCTTCTGTTCCCCGCGAAAGCCTCGTCCAGGAAGGCTGAAAATTTATCGTGAAGGGTGGATTCTCCCAGCCAGAAAGGAGTGACAGTGGAGACGGGAAATTCCTCCAGGTCCCGGACTATGCGGGTGAAGAGACCGGATTCGAGGTATCCCATCGGTCTTTCAGCCATTTTGGTACGGGTAGACTGGTCGCACATCAGACAACGGAAATTGCAGTGATTGGTGAATTCTATCGTCAGGATCGGATCAGACCTGAAAACTGTGAATTCGATGGAATTGATCTTCCAGTCATGCTCCTTTTTCAGATAGATGACTCCTTTGTGGTTGACTATGTAAGGATAGCCAGTGCTGTCTTTTCCGAAAATGAAGAAGAGAAAAGTGAGCCAGGAAATTTCTCCACTTGGGCTGATCGTGAGATCTTCTATCTTGAAGGTGATTTCAGGGTGGGAGCATTTTTGGAAGGCTTCTTGAAAAGCGATCAGAATCGGATCCTGAGGGTGTGCAAACAGAGTCGAAAGATAATCAATTTTCTGCTCCCTGATCCGGGTGAAAACTGATTCTGCAAGTGACGTGATGTCTTCCAGCTCAGAGTGCACTGCCGGTCTGCTGGAAATCTTCAGAAAGTGCAGAGTACCTCCCAGGCAGGGGGAGGTGTCGGGGAGTTCGTCCAGAATCAGTTTCACAGGCAGGGAACGACGGAGTTTGTGAGAGGACAGCAGGGAATTGAAATCTCCACTGATCATCATTTCACGGCATCCGGTAACAAAAGCAACATAGTTGACGTAATGTAAAAAAATGTCCTCAGTGACCTTTTTCAAAGCCACAAGCAGGTCAGGCCTGTTTTCCGGAGAAATGCGTGTTTTGAAAAAATCTGCAGGAGAGTTCTGAAGATTGACCCTGCCGTTCGGGTTGAAATAGAAGTGATCTCGCAACTCATGATAAAACCTCGTTCCGCCATATGGAAACATCTCGAGCATTTCTTCAGGGGATGCCCCGGCTTCATTGTAAAGCAGCGAAAGGGCATCTGAAATTTCACTGACTGTTTGAAGCTGCAGGTCCAGAGGCCTCAGGCTGCCTCCGGTTGATTCGAAAACGCTGAGAGCACGGGTGGAAAAATAGAAGCAGATTCCATTGCCATAAATCGATGAGAGATACAGGAAGCTGGCATAGTCCGGGTTCACCTGTGAAAGCGGTTTGTAGTTCTGAGGAACTCCGGAACGGAAAATCACCTGTTGCAGGTATTTTCCGGCCAGTTCGTGTTCGAATCCGGCGTGTACGAATCCATCCACCTGATCCTGGGAAATTCCTGAACGGTCCAGCAGGTGGAAAATCGAAGCGGCCGGGATGCCAAGATTCCCGAAGTGCTCAAGCCGCTGCTCGACTATGGCACTGAGCTTTCCGCCTGAGAGCAGAGCGGCAGCAGGAAGGTGTGTCTGAAAAGATACTATGTTCATGAGCCACCCTCGATCTTCAGCCCTGAAGACGAAACCTCCGAGATCTTGCGCATTTTGTTGCCTACCCGGTCCGAAGCTTCCAGGGTCAGGTTTACTGCTCCGGATTTCGGAAAATATGACCTGATTTCAGCAGGAAAGAAAACAATCCTCGTTTCAGGATCAAAATCAACCGGGACTTCTTCACTTCCAAACCAGACTTTGACGGAATCAGGATCAATTCCACAGCCTGTGTCGGTGATGCTGAACTGCGCGCCATCCTGGCTGATACGGGGTGGGATGTCGTCATAGAAGAGGGCGCAGGTTTTAAGACAGTCAGAATCGAATTCCACGGCTGATCCGTTCCAGGAACTGTCCAGATAGCTCCAATGCCCGCGATCGAATCCGAATGCACAGATTTTAGCTGGAATAAGGTTTTCTGTTTTCCAGGGGATAATTGAAACCCGGGCCGTTCTTTTAAACAATTTGGAACCATTTTCGAAGAAATAGCAGTCTGATTGCTGTTTCAGCTGAAATTCCGGAGCTTCTACAACGGAAATTCCTTCATAATGATCCTGATAGATTGCATCTTCCGGCAGATCAAGGCTCAAGTCCTGGTAAACAAGATGCTTTTCCAGTCCATTGAAACGGATGATCCGACAGAGCTGGACCGGGATATCATTTCCCGGCTGATAATAAAGTTCCAGATCGCACAGAGGAGTGAAAATCTGAAATCCGGCTGCAGTACCCGCTGTCTTCTGAAATTCACTGTGGCTGTATCCGAGCGGCAGCAGTACAAAATCATCGAGTACAGTCAGTTTCAAATCTGCCTCGGCGGACTGGACTGGTTTTCTGGAGAAACTGATTTCAGCTCTGGAACTGTTGCCGCAGAAATCCGCCACAGTGACTTTCAGGACTTTAACTCTGTCTCCGATAGTGTGCGATTTTTCCGATTTGAGCACAATGCCGGGCAGAATCACATTTTCAGGGATCTGGAGATTGTAAAAATAATTGTCATAATCTGCTTTGGCAAGATCATACAACAGACCATATTCTTTCTCCGAATATTTGAAATAATCGAAGTTCGCGCAATAAATTTCAACGCTGTCCAGTTCAGCATCTATGAGATACACTCCGAGATGGTTTGCCGCCTGATTCATCTGATCATAAGTCTTAACCCGGAAGCAATATGTACCAGGGCTCAAGCTGACTTTCTCCCGATTCCTGAATATTCCGTTGAGGTTCTGGAGAGTGATTTCCAGGGGGAGAGGCAGTGAATTAACAAGCGAACCAGGGGCTGCCGGCACGATCTCAAGGCTTTCGATCACAGGCTTACGGGTATCTTTTACGTGAACCCGTTCTATGTAGTTGATCGGAGTTTCCCAATCCCTCCGGATTTCGTAGTGCAGGTGAACTGTTCCGGAGCCTGTCTGTCCGGTGTATCCAAGGATCTGGCCTTTTCTGACCTGAGGTTCAGTCCCTGATTCAAACAGGCAATCGACCGGGTAACGCCTGCCTTCTTTCTTTCTCAGATTCAGCAGCTTGTCTTCCAGCTTCAAAACCCTGTTTTCGAACATGGAAAGATGTGCGAACAGTGAAATTTCGCCTGAATCATTCTTCAGATACAGGGATTTGCCGTATCCATATCTTTCAGCTTTCATGCGAACCAGTAAACCGTCATCCATTGCCCGCACCGGGATTCCTTCACCTTCACAGCGGAAATCCATGCCTGCGTGCAGCCGCGAACCCCTGAATTCTCCGAAGGTGGCGGCAAAGCCCTTCGAATCCGGCAGGATCTGAAAATCGGAATTAGCCGCAAAGATGCGCAACACAGCACAAAAGATAAAATAAATCATCAGATGCAGCCGCACGGCATGATTATAGCATGATCTGGGATCGCATGCCATATACTTCGTCATTTTCGCCTTGTCAGGGAATACAATATCGGGTATAATTATTTTATCAGTTTAAAACCTCAAGGAGGAACAATGAAAAAAACAGTCTTGATCCTGATGATGATGTTTCTAATCTCAGCGGTGTTCGCCGATACCGCCAAAATCGACTGGCTCACTGACTATCAGAAAGTCCTGCAATTGTCGGCAGAGAAAAACCTGCCTGCTTTCCTGGTTTTCCAGGGATCAGACTGGTGTTCCTGGTGCCAGAAGCTGGACAAGGAAGTAACTTCCCAGCCCGAATTTATCCAGTTTGCCAGTGTAAAATTCATCTGCATGTCAGTGGATTTCCCGAAACACACTGCTCAATCCCCAGAACTCAAAGCCCAGAATCAAAAACTCTCCAAACAATACGGTGTATCAGGGCTGCCCACTGTTAAAGTGATCGATTCCAAGGAAAAAGTGCTTCTGACATCCGGTTACAGGGAAGGTGGAGCTCAAGCATATGTGGATTATCTGAAGGCAAGCCTCAATCTGAGCAGTTCGAACAGAGGAGCCTGGCTGACGGACATGGAGCAGGCCAAGAAGCTTTCTGCTGAGAAGAATCTTCCGATCCTGGCCGACTTCGCAGGTTCAGACTGGTGCTGCTGGTGCAAGAAGCTGGACAAGGAAGTCTTCTCCCAGCAGGTATTTCTCGACTATGCCAAAAACAATCTGGTGCTCCTGCTGGTTGATTTTCCGGAGAGCAATCCTCTGCCGGCAGATCAGACTGCAGCCAACCAGGCATTGCTGGAAAAATACAAAGTTGACGGATTTCCTACAGTGATTCTGATGGACAAAGCCGGCACAGAGAAAGCCAGAACAGGCTACAAGGAAGGCGGTCCTGAGAAGTATATAGAACATATCAAGCAGTTACTCGGCCAGTAATAATAATAAGTAATTGTTTTTAATAAAAGCTGGTGCCAAACACCAGCTTTTTGTTTGAAGAATTTTTACCCAGCCCATTAGAATTTCACCTTGCTCTGGATATGTATCAGAGGTATAATTTACTTATAGTGGATATATAATAGCAATTAATTAAAAACATTTAAGGAGGGAAGATGAAAAGATCCTTGCTGTTCATGTTGGCATTTTTCATTTCCACTGTAATCGCCGCAGATACGGCCAAAATAGACTGGCTGACTGATTATCAGAAAGTCCTGCAGCTGTCTGCAGAGAAAAGAATGCCTGTGTTCATGGTCTTCCAGGGTTCCGACTGGTGTTCCTGGTGCCAGAAACTGGACAAGGAAGTGACTTCCCAACCCGAATTTATCCAGTTCGCCAATCAGAAATTCATCTGCATGTCAGTGGATTTTCCGAAACACACTGCTCAGTCTGCTGAACTCAAAGCCCAGAACCAGAAACTTGCCAACCAGTATGGTGTATCAGGGTTGCCCACAGTAAAAGTGATTAATTCACAGGAAGTAGTGCTCTTAACTTCTGGTTACAGGGAAGGCGGAGCTCAAGCTTATGTGGATTACCTGAAGAAAAACCTCACTCTGTCCAGCAGGGGCGAACCAAAAGGCGCCTGGCTTACTGATATGGATCAGGCAATGAAGGCTTCAGCCGAACGCGAACTGCCGATTCTGGCCGACTTTTCCGGTTCAGACTGGTGCGGCTGGTGCCAGAAGCTGGACAAGGAAGTTTTCTCGCAGCAGGTATTTCTTGACTATGCCAAGGACAACCTGATCCTTCTACTGGTAGATTTCCCGAAACAAAATCCGCTGCCTGAAGATCAGGCCGCTGCCAATGAAGCGCTCCTGAAGAAATACAATGTCCAGGGTTTCCCCACAGTGCTTCTTCTAGACAAGAATGGCACAGAAACAGCCAGAACAGGCTACAAATCAGGAGGAGCGGAAAATTACATCGCTCACATCAAGCAGCTTCTGAATAAAAAGAAGTGAAATTGAATTGACCGGGAAGAAAAAAAGCTGGTGTACACCAGCTTTTTTTTTACAATATTGGAAGTATACTATATCTAATCATTTGCCTGATTGAACATCAGTTTGACCAGTAAGGGAAGATGTAGGATGCATCCTGGGCTGTGAAGCATCTGGAACTGCTGCCGTCCAGATTCACTGCGAACAGTTGGTTCCTGTGGGTTTCGTTTAAAATCGAGACTACAGCCTGCCGTCCGTCAGGTGAGACAGTCGGGCAGAGTTCGCCGGCAGGATATTTATAGATCAGTTTGGAATTGGCTCCGCTAAGGTCCATCTGGTACAGGCCGCTGGTTGCTGATCGGTCATAAAGTCCGTAGAGGATTTTCTTCCCGTCAGGGGTCAGACAGGGAGAAAAGGCCATGCATTGGGATTTGCTGGTCAGTCGGGTGGTCTTGCCTGTCTGGATGGAATAGAGATAGATCTGATATCCGGCTCCCCGCTCGGACTGGAAGACTACTGAATTCCCATCAGGAGTGAGGCGTGGAAATGTATCAGGACCAGGGTTTGCGATCAGCCTGGTGACTCCGCTTCCATCGGAATTCATCAGATAGATATCAAAATCATTATCAGGCAGTTTCGGGTCAAGACCGCTCAACAGGATTTTCCCCCCGTCCCTGGAAATGCTGAGATCGTAAATTTCCTGATAAACAGGTGAAATCCTGGTCACAGCACCGGTTGCCAGCACGTGGGAATATACGGCAGTTTCTTTGTTGTAATCTGCGATGTAATAAAGGATTGTTCCATCCGGTGAGGTGCAGGGAGAGCATTCAATACCCGGCTGATTGGTGATCTGTTCGAGCGAACTGCCGTCAGGTCTGATCCTCCAGATCTCCATGTTCCGGTTCTGGTCATAGCGGTTGAAATAGATGTATCCTTCCTGAGCCGAAAGATTTGCTGCAGCGATCATGAAAATCATAAAAATGATGATAATTTTGCTCATTCAGATCTCCAGATTATTTTAAATAATTGTACTGGATGATGCCTGAAAAGTCAAGCAGAAATCTTGATTTTCGGTTGACAAATATCGTTAGAATCTAATTTATCAGTCAGTAAAAGTAATTGAAACATTCCCGGTCAGAATCAGTTTCAGCCAGTTCCAGCCTTGAGGAGGGTAGTATTTCATCCTGACACCGAGCACCCACCAGCGGTCCGACCAGTTGGTGGCTCTGGAAGCCGGTCTGCAGTTGGTCCAGTCATCTCCCCATGATCCACCCCTGACTACGTGCTTTTCACCTGTGTCCGGACCGGTGGGATCAAGGCGGGTTTCGCTTGAATAAGGCAGGCCAGGGGCATACCAGTCCGAGCACCATTCAAAGACATTGCCGAGTATGTCATAAAAGCCCCAGGGATTGGGCCTGTATTTTCCGACTGGAGCTGTTGTTTCAAAGCCGTCGTCCTTTGTCAGGTCAGCCCAGTGGAAGTCGAACCTGTGGAAAATAGAACTCTGGCCTGCATTGAGATCAGCGAAATTGCAGAATGAGGCGATTTCAGCGCTGGAATCCCCCCAAAAGAATTGAGTATGAGAACCGGCCCTGCAGGCATATTCCCATTCCGCCTCAGTCGGAATTTCGAAATTTCCCCGACCGAGTTTGTCTAGCCTGGATGCAAATTCGTAAGTTTCTGCCCAGGTGATCCGTTCAACCGGGCGTTCAGGTGAAGCAAAGCCGCTGGGATTTTCATCCATCACTGAGAGCCACTGCTGCTGAGTGACTTCATATTTTCCAAGGTAATAAGGCCTGGTAATGATGACTTTATGCTGCGGATGCTCATCGTCCCTGCCCTCGCCTTTGGGGGAACCCATCTGGAATTCTCCAGCCCTGACCAGAATGAAATCCATAGTTCCGCTGTCAGAAATTCTGACTCTGATTGCAGCTGGCTGCTTCACAATCTTAAAGACTTGAATTGAAAAAAAAAGGAGCATCGCGACGAACAGGATTAAAAGAATTCTTTTTTTCATCATTGAATATATTTCTGGAATTTTTTCGGCACATACCATTTGTCGAGATTATAAAGTATGCCGCCCGGTGTAATCCTGATTCCGAAAAATCTTCTGTCTACAGCCAGGATTTTATCAGGGGAGAAGAGAAAAGTGGCAGGCGTCTGATTGACGATCAATTCCTGGATTCTGTGAAAAATCATTTCCCGCTCCTGCATGGATGAAGTGTTACGGGCCAAAACCCAGAGCCTGTCAACCTCTGTGTTCCTGAAACCAGAGTAATTCTCGCCGGTATTTCCAGAGGCAGGGATGGAGTCTGTCGTCCAGTAACGGGATTGCAGGTCAGGCTCATCACTGTATTTAAAGTATACCAGAGCAGCGTCGAAATCCCTGCTGACAAGTTTTTGGATGTTTTTCTCAGCGGAATTGATCCTCACTGCCACTTCCACTGATTCCCAGTCTGATTTAACCTGAGCGGCTATTTTTGGCATGAATTCGTCTTGCGGATCCAGGCAGAGCTCAATCGAAAGAGTCTGTCCATCCTTTTTCCGGCCCCCTGCTTCTGTAATCCAGCCGGACTCATTAAGCAGCAGACTGGCTTCGCTGGTTGAATAGCGCTGAACTTCCCCAGTTATGTTCTCAGCCCAGTCTCCAGGTATGAATGGACCATTGACCAGTCTGCCAGATTCATAGAAAATCCTGAAAGCGATTCTCTTGCGGTCGAGGGCGGTGTTAAGGGCATTCCGAAGACGGAGATCCTGGAAAAAGGGTCTGTCCAGATTGTATAATATACAATAATACCCTTTAAAATCGGTGTAGTGGTAAACATTGTATCTGGACATGAATTCGTCGGATGGCGTCCTGTTGAGATATTGATCCAGGGTCAATTCAGTCATGTCGATTTCATGCCTCATCAGGGCGAGGAAGGCGGCACTGCCGGAGTGATCAGGAATGAATCTGAAAATCTGGGATCCAAGATATGGAATGCTTCCGTGGAACTGATCAAAAGCGGTGAGTGTGATTTTTTCGCCGGAACTGAATTCCTGTAATTTGTAAGGACCTGTTCCCATCAGCAGCTGACTGTAGCCTACAGTATCTTTTTTGGATTCGAAAACATGCCTGGCCAGGATTTTGACAGTCCAGTCGTTCAATGCCCATGGCCATGGCTCCCGGTATCTGGCGATCACTGTATACATATCAGGGGTCTCAAGGGTGCTGATACGGCTGAAATGGTCATACAGTTCAGTGCCCTGCATTTCCATGACCTGTCCATAGGTGAATAAGACGTCGGCAGAAGTGAAATTCTCAAGGTCATGCCATTTTACATCGTGTTTCAGCCGGAAAGTCAGTGATCTATCTGCAATCTCGAAGGTCTCAGCCAGGTCGCAATTGAATCTGCGGTCAGGCCCCTTGCTCAGCAATCCGCAGAAAATCTGGTCAGTCACCACTCCTGATGCAGGATCATGGTTTGAAAAAGGATCCAGAACTACCGAGACAGTGTCGAGGGCAATCACAATCGTATCTCCATAGTCAGGAGAAAGATCCTGATTTTCGGTTTTCACAACTGAAACAGGAAAACCGGTTGTCTGGATTGGTTTGCTGCAGCCTGAACAGAGCAGAGTCAGGCAGATAAAAAGGGCAGCAGCTTTAATCTGAATCATTCTGGAATTATAAACTATTCAAGTCTATTTACTCTTCCAGCAGATGCCGCGGTGAGTAAGCCCTTTTGTCGTGATCAGCCTGATGATCGCACCATTGACATCAAGCAGAGTGACATTCTCTCCCTGTGTAGCGCCACCGTGGATTACGGCTATGCATTTGCCATCCGGGGAGACTGCGATATCAGCGATCTTTTTTTCCGGGTCTTTCCAGAAAACAATTTCAGTCTGTCCCTCGGCCCCGCTAGGATCGATGGAGAAAAGTCCGACCTCGTTGCTGACAAGGTTTTCCAACGCGAAGATTACCTTGCCGTCAGGGCTGAATGTAGGAAATTTATAGGTACAGTTGGCCGTAGTGTTTTTAGTGAGTCTGGACTGGTTGGTTCCGTCAGAATCCATAATGCCGATATCTGAGCAGTTGGGTAATACTACGTGGCTGATGGGATAGACAAGTCGTGTCCCGTCCGGAGAGAATCTTGCTCCGCCGGCTTTCATGATCTGGCCGTGGTCTGCGATGCGCGTGAGGGAAGAACCGTCTGTGGAGCAGGTATAATAACCCTCTCCAGATGAGCCTGATCCAAGGAAAATAATTCTGCCGTCAGAAGATATGTCGGGATAGAATGAGAGGTTGAATTTGTCGGCATTGAGCGGTGGAGCATCAGGCCTGACCTTGAGCAGCAGTTTGGCGTCCGGAGTTCCCGGGTTCAGCCATTCGCTGAACACGATTGCCTGGCTTTTGGAAACAGCGAAAGATTCGACAACTGCTTCTCTGGAAGCCATGATCGCAGGATCCCCGCCCAGTGGGTTGATCATGGATACAACACTCAGATTGGATCCCCTGGTGGAAAGCAGAAAAATGAAGGAATCTGCTCGTGTCACCGCATGCAGTTGTGCTGAAAAGACAGTCAGTACAGCAAGAATTGCAAAGAATCTCACGGAACCTCCTAAGCCTTTTTTAATCATTTATGCAGGCAGCAAGGCAAATTTTGAAATCTAGATCTATCTTAATTATATTCGGATTCGAAGACAGGTTCAACTGATTTTGAATACGACCAGTGCTAAAATTATACTTGGAGTCAGCGCCGGGAATTGATAGACTGTTTGTATCTTCAAAGAGGCGGACCTGTGCGTAAATTATTTCTCGTCCTGGTCACATTGAACCTCTGCCATCTATCTTTCGCGCAAAACAAGGAAGAACTGATTGAAATCCGCAGATGGGAAATGGAGATGGTGAATGCGCCTTCCATTGAAGTCATCGACCTGGTTACGAGGATGACCAGAATGCCTGATGCCACTTCGGAAATTATCAACTCAGTCAGCATTCAGAATGAAGACAGCGGGTGCATAAGCGTGACCCTCGACACGACAGCTGCAGAGCATTACTTGAAGAGCGGACACTCACTATTTGACAGGGGGAAATATTCTGAAGCCCTCAAGGAATTTTACTGGGCTGAGCGATATTATCCATATACTTCAGAGGTGTATATCCAGCAGGGCAAGACTCTCATTTTCCTGCGGAAGTACCCGAAAGCAAGGGAAGTTCTGGAAAAAGCGCAGTCAATCGATGCCGGTTCAGCCAGGATTCAGTTCTATCTCGGCCTTGCATATTCACTGGAAGGTGATTATCAGGCTGCTCTGGAAAAATATTCCAGGGCTTCGGAAATTTTCCCGGACTTCCCTGTGGTTTACTTCAACCGAGGGATTGCGTATGAGAAGCTTCACGAGCCAAAGAAAGCAATCGACGATTTTTCGAGAAGCATTGACCTGCAGCTGGATTTTCTGCCTGCCTATCTGAATCGGGGGAATGCGCTGGCCGAAATTCGATCATATCAGGCTGCCATCAACGATTATTCTGCTGCCATCACACTGGACAGCAGTGAGACCAGAGCCTATTTCAACCGCGCTCTCTCTTTTTATGACGATAAAAATTATCAAGCTGCCATTGCCGATTATTCCACAGTTCTCAATTTCAATCAGGGAGATTTCAAGTGTTACCTGCTGCGGGGCCTGGCCGAATCTGAAGACGGGGATTTTCAATCAGCAGAGTCGGATTTTAACAGATTTATCCGCTTCAATCACAACTATGAATTTGCTTATTTTGTACGGGGAATGTCAAGATTTCAGCAGAGCAACTATCACGGCGCGATCGAAGATTTTACCAAAGCTGTCCAGATCGATCCGGATTATGCAGAAGCATATTTCAGAAGAGGCTTGGCATTTGATGCGTTGAAAAAGTTCCAGTCAGCAATCCTGGATTATTCCCAGGAAGTCAGGCTGGATCCGGATCAGCCGGAAGCCTGGATCAGGAAAGCAGCCGATCACTTCAAGCAGCTTCAATATACAGAGGCAGTCAGTTGTCTTGACAGTGCACTGGCGCTTGCTCCGGATTCCCTTGAAATCCTTCTCAAAAGGGGTATTTCCTATCACAAAATGGGGAAATATTCCCAGGCGGCGGATGATTTTTCCAGAGTGATTGAGCTGGATCCTGAAGAGGCTTCGGCATATTACCAGCGGGGTAATGCTTATTTCAACATAGGGAAGAACGAATTGGCGATTGAGGATTTCAGCAGAGTCGCAGAACTTGACCCGGGATTTCCTTATCTATACTGTGTGCGCGCACTTTGCTACGAAAAGCAGGGCAGGACAGAGGAAGCCCAGGCGGATTGGGAAAAGTATTCAGGAAAGCCGACTAAAACCAAGAACAGCACAGACAACAGTTCTGACGACCAGACCCCGCCACATGGCTCTGGTCATGGCCCTCCCCCCGGGCACTAGAACCCATTTCATAAGTCTGCGTCACCGCGTTGCCTTGCACATGCAAGCATTTCGAGGCCATCCGGTCGAAGGTGATGCGGCGCATCATCAAGACCGGATAACGAAGAAATGCGTAGCCTGTGCTGGCAACCCACCGGGTTCGGGCTGCAAAATTCAAAAGCGTCGTTGCGGTTCGTCGGAAATGCACCACATTCCCTTCCTCACCGCGCCTAGCTTTTGAACTTCGGAGCTCCGAACGCGGCTGACGCAGACTTATGAAATGGGTTCTAAGAAAAACAGGAGGACATCAAGATAATGTCAGGAAAAAATATGAAATTTATACTGCTCTATGATATAATTCCACAATGCTGAAAGTATTAGTGGAAAAGACTGAGGAAGCCCGGGACCTTCCTCTTCCTCAATATATGACAACTGGTTCTGCCGGGATGGATCTTTACGCCTGTGTACCGGATATCGAGTACCTTGAACCTGGTCAAACCATGCTGATATCAACAGGGTTAAGAATCTCACTCCCTATAGGGTACGAAGCTCAGATCAGACCACGTTCCGGGCTGGCTTTAAAAAACCAGGTGACCATTCTGAACACCCCCGGGACAATTGATTCTGATTACAGAGGTGTAATTGGAGTGATTCTGATCAATTTCGGCAGCCGGACTTTTGAAATCAAGCGCGGAGCCCGCATCGCTCAGATGGTGATAAACAGGGTGGAAAGAATTGAATGGGAACAGGTCGATACCCTTGACATGACTGAAAGAGGCAGCGGTGGATTCGGACATACCGGCGAACAGCCGCACAAATCCTGATGAAGAAAAACGAAGAGCTTTTTGATTTTCTCAAGTTTGAAATCCTGGGACTTCTGCTGATCGGTTCCGCGGTCCTGATCCTGACCACTTTTTTCCTTGAAGGTGACGGTTTTTTCTATCAGCTGATCAACCGGATTTATACTCTGACAGGAAGTTCAGGCATTGTCTTCTGCTCTTTCCTTTTATGGAACATGGGATTCTGCATTTACCGCAAGGAAAAAATCCATGAACCTTATCTTAAAGTACTTGGATTCGCACTGCTCCTGATATCTCTGCTTTCACTCACGGAACACTGGAAATCCGGCGGGCTGATCGGATATTACCTGGATCAGGGATTTACCAGGCTTTTTGGCCATTACGGCAAACTGATCGTGATCGCCACTCTGATGATCAGTTCTCTGCTCCTGGTTTTCGAAGTCCTTTTTTCAGAAATACAGCTGAAAGTACTGAATTTCTGGAAACAATTTTTTAAGTTTACAGACAGAAAATACGATGCGGAAAAAACCTTTGAAGCCTTGCTGCCTATAGTTGCCGATGCGCACCTGGAAGAGGAGACAGGCGAGGAAATATTTGAAGAACCTGAAACAGAAAATTCAGAAATCACTCCATTGGATGAAATTCTGCCTGCTGCCGGCAATGAATCACAGCCTGTTTACATGCCCCCGCCGCTTGAACTGCTTACTCAGAAAAAAAAGATCAATCTCGAAAATTCAGAGAATATCCGCAAGAAGGGCTGCCTGCTGATTGACAGTCTCAAACAGTTCAACATTGTGGCAAGCATTCTGAATACCACTCAGGGTCCCGCGGTTACACGCTACGAACTTCAACCTGCCCCCGGAGTAAAAGTGGCCAGGATCGTGAGTCTGGCCAACGACATCAGCCTGACCCTGGCTTCTTCATACATCCGCATCGAAGCCCCGATTCCTGGAAAATCAGCGATCGGAATCGAAGTGCCGAACGAGATCCGCGAGAGTGTCGGTCTTCGTGAAATTATTGAGAGCAATGAGTTCCAGAAGCAGGACTCCCCCCTGACTTTAGGATTCGGCAAAGGTCTGGGCGACAACATCGTGGTCTGGGACCTCAAGCAGCTGCCTCACGCCCTGATCGCCGGAGCCACCGGCTCAGGGAAGAGCGTATGCATCAATACAATCATCTGCAGCGTGATCTACAAGGCAAGCCCCAGGGATGTGAAATTAATCTTGATAGACCCTAAAATGGTGGAATTGAATATTTACCATGACATACCCCATCTGATGACACCTGTGATCACAGACGCCAGGGACGCAGCTTTTGCCCTTAAATGGGCTGTGGACGAAATGGAACGCAGATACAGACTTTTATCCTCGCTGCAGTTCAGAAACATCGAGTCTTACAATAATTACCTTGAAGAGAAAAAAGCCCATGACGAGGAAATCGAGCTGGAAAAACTGCCCTATATAGTGATCGTGATTGATGAACTCGCAGACCTGATGATGATCGCCAAAGACGCAGTCGAGCAGTCAGTCTGCCGGATTGCACAAAAAGCCAGGGCTGTCGGGATGCATCTGGTCGTGGCCACCCAGCGACCGTCAGTAGATGTAGTCACAGGCCTGATCAAGGCCAACCTGCCGTCCAGAATAGCATTTTCAGTCACCAGCCAGATTGACTCGCGCACCATCATCGATTCCAAGGGTGCGGAAAAACTGCTGGGCAAGGGCGACATGCTGTTCATGCCGATCGGCAGCAGCAAGCCGATCCGTGTTCAGGGAGCATTCATCAGCGAAAATGAAGTGAAAAAAATCACCGATTATCTGAGGAAAACCGGCTATCCGGATTATGTCTCTGATGTCACACAGGAACGCAGCCTGGAAGAGAAAAAAGGTGAAGGAGCGTTCAACCCGGAATACAACGGAAAAGACGAATTTCTGGATGAAGCCATCTGCCTGGTAGTGGAGAATAAGCTCGCCTCAGTTTCGATGCTGCAGCGGAAGCTCAGTGTGGGGCACGCCAGGGCTGGCCGTTTGATGGACATCATGGAGGAAATGGGCATAGTCAGCGCCCAGAATGGAAGCAAACCTCGCGATATTCTGATAGACAAATCTGATCTGGACAACTTTGTTAAAAAAAGGGAGGAAGCATAAATGGAACTTTTTCAATGCCCGTTCATGGCTATGAATGACAAAGAGGGAAACATCCCCAAGGGCTGCCTCCATGAAAAATGCAGCTTCTATGATCTGAGCCGCACGGATTGCGTGTTTTCCCTGATCGGCAAGGCTTCCACCGAATACCTCAAGAACATCGAATCAGCAAACCTCGAGCGGGAGTTGTCCAATCTCCGTCAGGAATCGGAAAATTACCTTCTGAATGAAAAACGAGAGAAAGCCCAGATCTTCCTGTCCCAGGCCGAGAAATATTTCTCTAAAAATATTTTCGAGACTGCTCTTTCCGAATACCGGAAAGCGCAGACCATGGATGAACGTAATCTCCAGGCTCTGACTGGGATCGCCGATTGTTACAGCAGAATGAAACGCCACGACCTCTCAATCGAATATTACAAACGTATACTGACCACAGTGCCTGACAACCCGGAAATCGCGGACAGGATGCTGTGCGAATACGGACAACTATACAGGGAATACAGCCAGAGGCACGAAGTATATAAGCAGATTATCGAAAAATTCAAGAATTCCCTGTCCAAAGAACCTGACAATTTCATGTCCAACTATTCCCTGGGGCTCAGTTTTTACTATTTTACTCCTGAAGCCGACAAGGAGATCATGGTTTCCTCCATGCAGGAAGCCGAGAAATATCTGAAAAAGGCGATCCAGATCAGCCCGGACAAGCAGTATCCTCATTTTTCCCTGATCAAGGTCCTGATGAAAGAGTATGAAATTGGTAAAAATACGCTTCAGGAAGCCTTGAACATTGCCAAGAAAGCGGTAAAGCTGGTCCCTACGTATTACCCCGGTTATTACGAACTGGCCCGCGTTTATTCCCTGATCAAGACCGAAGAATCAGGTTCGGAAGCCATCAAGCAGATGATCATTGCGATTAAACTGTCCGAAGGACATGGCGAATATTCCGCTTTCCTGGGTGACCTTTACTGGGATAAATGCCTGTATCACAAAGCCCTCGAAGCTTACGAAAAAGCACTGGAACTGAATTACCTGAATCACAGGATGCTTTTAAAGCTTTCTAAAATCTATGATTTCAATTTCATGTACGGCAAAGCGCTCCACAGTCTAAAATCAGCGCTGGATTATAAATTCTGCCCTGAAGTACTTGAAGATACATCAATTCTCTGCCTTAAACTCGGTGATTTCGATGAAGCTGTTAAAAATCTTCTGAATTCACTAGAGCATTTTCCTGATTATGAAGCTGCCTATCCCAGGTTTTTCGAGCTGCTGTCCAGAGAGCAGATGTCCGAGAAGCGAGTAAGGATCCTGGCCGATCTGTCAAAGAGAGCCAAGACCAATCCAGCCTCGCTGTTTTCACTGCTTTTCCACGGCTACCAGAGCATGTATCTGGATGCTGACAGGGAAAAAGGCCTGTCTGCAGCGGCCGCCAGCTTCCACAGGGCGATCACGGTTTATCCTGAATCCCCGTCAGGCTATCTGGGGCTTGCCCGTTCCGCAAAAACCCAGGGGGATCTGCTGGATGCCATTGACAACTTGAAAAAGTTCCTGCAGATTGATCCGCAGAATTCGGCGGTGTATGAGAATCTGGCCGACCTTTATCTGAAAAATGAGGATGCGGACAATGCAAGAAAACACTATGAGAAGCTGCTTGAGCAGAATCCCAGATACCCAGTTTTCCCAAAACTTTATGATGTCTATCTGC